>DATEKP010000058.1:0-12302 GCA_035277405.1 Allostellaceae bacterium
CCAATTGTCGGCCCGCTTTGTTTTTAGCCGCGCCAATCGCAAAGCCGGTTCACAAGCGGCATCTCCATGGCTTAGTCTCGCGCCGCCCTGAGGGGGGTCGAACTGGACAATCACATTCAAAAGTACCTGCATGTGATATTCCAGAAAGAGGGACAAATCCTAATGGAACCGGAGTATTTCCGGAGGTTCGCGAGCCAGTGTCGCCAATTGCTGCTCCGTGCGAGAAGTGACTCGGCAAAAGAGCAGCTACGCCTGTGGGCAGAGGAATTCGAGGAGCAGGCAGCCTTATTGGAACAAGGACGGTGCGTTGGGAACCATTGTACCGGAGATACCTGTTAACGTCTTTATGACTGACCATGTTGAATTTCTGCGCGAGAAGGCAAAACAGTTGCGCGCTCTGGCGTCCGCCGAGGCTGCGATTGCCGAGGAATTGCGTCGCCTCGCCGACGAGTTGGACGAAATGGCGGCTGCGACGGCCCGCCGCCCCGGCGCGCCGCAATCAGGCTGAGGCAGCACCCTCTATTTGAAGTGCGGCATCACCCTTTCGCATAACAGCTGCAGCGAGCGCATCATCGTTTCGGCCGGGATCGCGCTGCCGAAGTTCAGTTCGACGAGAATGCCGTCGATGCCGAGCTCCTCCTGCAACTGCTTCAAGCGATCGGTGACCCGCTCGGGGCCGCCGACCACGACCTTGTCGCGCAGCACTTGCTCGTAGCTGATCGTGCGGATCTCCTCGAGTTCGGCGCGCCGCCGGCGATTGGGCGAGCCTTCGAGCCGCGACGTCAGCGAGCGGTAGCCGGCCATGATGCTCGGCTCGCCCTCTTCGAGCGCGCGCGCGTCGTCGTCGCCGATATGCATCGACAGGCGCAGATAGACTTCGCCGTGCCCCGGATGTCCGGCCTCGTCATAGGCCTCCCGATAGGCCTTGAGGTCCGGCGCCAGGCCTGACAGCGAGGCGCTGCGCACCGAGACGAATAGCGGGTAGCCGAGCCGCCCGAGGGTCGGGAACGTGTCCTCGCTGGCGCCGGCGATGCGGATCGGCGGGTGCGGCTTCTGGTAAGGCCGCGGCACGGCCCGCGCGTTGTCGAAGCTGTGGTATTTGCCCTGGTAGGAGAACTGCTCCTCGGTCCAGGCGAGCTTGAGGATTTCCAGCGTTTCGAAAAACCGCTCGCGGCTCTCCTCGTAGGGGATGCCGTAGGCCCGGTAGGAGCGCGGGTTGCCGCTGCGGCCGGCGCCGAACAACAGCCGGCCGCGGCTGATCTCGTCGACCGTCGCCGATTCCTCGGCGAGGCGCAGCGGGTGGGTCAGCGGCAACACCTGGACCGCGGTGCCGATCTTGATGCGCTTGGTACGGGCGGCAATGGCGCTGGCGACGTTCATCGGTGCGCTGAGCACCGAGCGGCCGGCCTGCTGGTGAATCTCGGCGAGCCAGAATGCGTCGAGGCCCCAGCGATCGGCCGCCTCGACCTGCTGAAAACCCTGCTCGAACGCCTCGGCGTCGCTCTGGCCGTCGATCTGGCGATGAAACTCGTGATACCAGCCGAATTCCATGGCGCGCTCCCTTTGCCGCTCGACGCGAGCCTAGGCGCGGCGCCGGCGTCGCGCAAACGGATCGCGCATCGACGCTCACGAAATGCGGGTCCTTGCCGGAATATGCTCAGACCGCGGCCAAAATTCGTTTCTCTACTGCTACCCGGGCCGTCAGGGACGGTCGATCTTCTTGATCTGCTCGATCATCCAGTCACGGTGACGCCGCTCGTCGCCGAGCCCCTGCTGCAGGCAGGCGTGCAGGTCGGGCATCGCGTCCCTGTGCTGCACGGCACGCTCGTAGGCGGTGTTGGTGTCGTCCTCGTTGGTCTTCATCGCCTGCAGGATGGCCTTGTCGCCGATCAGCCCGCCCATCACGACCTTGCCCTTGGCGAGATAGGCCTTCATGTCGCCTGCCGTCGGCGGGGTCTTGCCGCGCCGCGACAGAAATTCGCCGAGTTCCTCGATATGGCGCAAATGGTCCTGCTTGAAGGCCGACAACGCCGAGCGGCAGCCCTGGTCCTCGATGCGGTCGATCGCCGCTTGGTAGGCATCGGCCGCGTCGTGATCGAGCTGGATCAGGTCGGTCAAGAGATCGTCGAGCGTTGTTTCGTTTCCTACGGTCGTAGCCATGCCTAGCTCCGCTTGCATTGCCTTTCGGCCGGCAAACGACCGGCGGGAAGCAACGTGCCGGCACGGCGCACGGCGATTGCGCGCGGCAGCATCGACTTGCACCGGACGACGATGCACTTAACGCAGTTTGCGGTTGCCGGGGTCGGCGCCTACTCTGTCGGCGGGTGTTCGGGGAGAAGCAAATGCAGTTCGGGTTGTTCGGCAGCGCCGCGGCGCGACGGCCCGCTCCCGGCGAGGCCGCCGAGTTCGACAGCAGCGAAGGGTTCCGCGATTTCATCGATTACAACGTCGAAGCCGAAGCGCTCGGATTTCGTTCCACCTTTGTCGTCGAGCACCATTTCACCGGTTATGGGCAGGTCTCAGCGACCCTGAACCTGCTGACCTGGCTCGGCGCCCGCACCGCCCGCCTGCGCCTCGGCACCGCGGTGATGGTGTTGCCGTGGCACAACCCGGTATTGCTCGCCGAACAGGCCGCGACCCTCGACCTGTTGTCCGGCGGCCGGCTCGATTTCGGCATCGGCAAAGGCTACCGCTACAACGAGTTCGCCGGGTTCTGCGTCGAGATGGAGGAAGCGGATGCGCGCTTCGAGGAATGCCTCGCCGTGATCCTCAAGGCGTGGACCTCGAACGACAAATTCTCGCATCGCGGGCGTTACTGGCAGTTCGGCGACATCGTCGTCGAGCCGCCCTGCGCGCAGCGGCCGCATCCGCCGATCTGGATGGGGGCCGGCGGCGAGAGCTCGGTCCGCCGGGTCGCCGAGAAGGGCTACAACCTGCTGCTCGGGCAATACGCCTCGCCGGCCGATGTCGGCCGCTCGATTGCCGCCTACCGGGCGGCGGTCGAGGCGAGCGGCCGGCGTTTCGATCCGCTGTCAATCGGCGTCACCCGCGCCTTTTTCGTCTGCGACAATGCCGCCGACAAGGAGGCGGCTTTGCAGCGCCGGCTCGCCAACCGCGTGCGCCAATTGAAGCTTGCGACGCGCCCCGACGGCACCGTGCATGGCGGCCCCGACCGCGCCACGGGCGATCCCGATACGGTCAACCGGGTCAGCGCGATGTATGGCAGCCCGGCGGAAATTTGCGAAAAGCTCGACGAGTTGCGCGCCGCCGGGGTCGGCTACGTCTTGATCAACGGCGGCGGCTCGGGCGGCGGCCAACGCGGCCGAACCAGCCTGCGCCGCTTCGCCGCCGAAGTCATGCCGAAATTCGCGACGGGAACACCCGTCCAACAGGCCGCGGAATAGTACTCACGATCCAAATTTTTGGGTCCCTGCGCAGGCACCGCGCCTACGCGATCCACGTGGCGATCAGGCCAAAGCCGGCGAAAAAGATCGTCACCGTTGTCGCCCAGCCGAGCAGGTTGGTCCAGCGGCGATTGACGCGGTCGCCCATGATGCGGCGGTCGTTGGTCATCAGCATGATCAGCAGCAATAGTGGCGGGGTCGAGAAGCCCTGCACGATGCCCGCCCACACCAGCGCCTTCATCGGATTGAATCCGAGAAAGTTGAGCGCCACCGCCAGCGCCGTGACGAGCCCGATCGCGACATAGAAGGCCGGCGCATCGCGCGCCCGCGCGTGCAGGCTCGCCTTCCAGCCGAGCGCCTGCACCAGATCGTAGGCGGCGCCCGTGGTCATCACCGGCACGGCGAGAAAGCCGACGCCGATGATGCCGGTCGTGAACAGCGCGCTGGCGGCGCCGCCGACCAAGGGCTGCAACGCCTGCGCCGCCTGTGCGGCGGTCTCGATGTCGTGCTGGCCGGCCTGATGCAATGTGACGCCGGTGGCCAGCACGACGAAATACATAATGATGTTGGAGAAAATCATGCCGACCAGCACATCGCGGCGGCTGCTGCTCAGTTCGGCGTCGGTCGCGCCGATCCGCTGCCTCAGCCGGGTGCGGCCTTCGGCGATTTCCTCTTCGACCTCCTGGTTCGACTGCCACGTGTAGATGTAGGCGGACAGCGTGGTGCCGATCACCGCGACGACGATCGACAGGAACTCGCGGGTGAACTCGAGATGCGGGACAAACGTGCTCCACAGCACCTCGCCGGCCGGCGGGTGCGCCAGCACCCCCGCTCCGATGTACGAAAGCAGGGCGAGGGCGAGCCAGCGGAAGACGTTGCGGATCAGCTCATAGGATCCGAACATCTGCAGCGCGAAGATCAGGACCGCGACGCCGGCCGCGATCCACGGGCCGGGCACTGGCACGAACAGGCCAATCGCCGCCGCCATGCCGCCAAGATCGGCGGCGGCCTCGATCGTGTTGCCGATCATGACCCCGACCAGCACTGCCCACAGCAGCCAGGGCGAATAGAAATCGCGGATCACGCCGAACAGGCCGCGCCCGGAGACCTGTCCCAATTTCGAGGATAGGTAGACAACGGCGTACATCATCGGCATCAGCACCGGGGCCATCCACAACAGGCCCAGGCCGAAGCGCGCGCCGGCGCTGGCATAGGTGCCGATCGCCGACGGATCGTCGTCCGCCGCCCCGGTGATCAGCCCAAGGCCGAGCGCCCGGCCGACGGCGCGACCGCGTCCGCCGACGGCCGGCGCATCATCGCCTGGACGAGGGTTGCGAGGCGCGCTCAACCCGTCGCCATCCGCAGCGTCAGCATGGAAATTCCGCGAGCCGTGCCAAGGTCAGAACCCCCGCGCACCGCGAAGGTTGCACCCTCTACCCCATGGCCGGACTCGATCCGGCCATCCACGTCTTCCTCGCGAACTCCGATGGGCTTTCAAGACGTGGACGGCCGGGGCAAGCCCGGCCGAGGGGCGCTAGTTGGCGATTACTCCGCCGCCTGCGCCGGGGTCAGCTGCACCGAATTGGGGCCGTAGCGGTCGCGGTAGGGCTGGGTGTCGATCTCTTCGAGTTCGATGTCGCGCGCCAGGACCCGGCGCTTCCATTCATCTTGCGCCGGAACATTGGCGTGGAACTCGGGCATAACCTCGCGGGCGAACAATTCGAGGCTCTCGCAGATGTGCTCGTGCGTGTTCTTGCCGGCTTGATTCAAAAGGATCACCGAATCGATGTGCGAGGTCTCGAAGCGGCGCAGCTTACGCCGCAACGTCTCGGGCGAGCCGATCAGCCCTCCGGCCAGCGCGCGCTGCAACGCGTCCGGGTTGGCGCGCTTCCATTTCTCGTACTCGTCCCACAGATTGACCGTGCCGGGCGGCGGCCGCTCGCGGTTGGCGTTCTGGCCATAGAAGCGCAGCGCGAACTGGAAGAACGGGATGCCGTCGGCACGGCGGCGCGCCTCCTCGTCGGTCTCGGCGCACATGAAATAGCTGGTCAGCGCCAGGTTCGGGTTGGTGACGTAATCGGCGAGCTTCTGCTGGCGCTTGGTGAACGCGTTGTAATAGGCGTGCACCCAGGCATGCGCGGCATCGGCCGACAGGAACTGGAAGGCCAGGGCGCCGAGGCCGCGCCGCCCGGCCATCTCGATCGTTTCGAGCTGCGAACAGGCGACCCATAAGGGCGGGTGCGGCTTCTGGATCGGCTTCGGCACGACGTTGCGCAATGGCATGTGGAAATATTTGCCGTGGTGCTCGACTCCGCCGTCCCGGAACATCGGGATGATGGCCTGGATCGCCTCCTCCCAGATCGCCCGCTTCTCGGCGAATTCGACGCCGAAGGGTTCCAGTTCGGTGATGCTGGCGCTCTCGCCGGTGCCGAACTCGACGCGGCCGTTCGACACCAGGTCGAGCGCGGCGATGCGCTCGGCGCAGCGCGCCGGGTGCGTCGTCGTCAATTGCATGATGCCGTGGCACAGGCGGATGCGCTTGGTGCGCTGCGAGGCGGCGCCGAGAAACACCTCGGGGGAAGGCGAGTGCGAATATTCCTCGAGGAAATGGTGCTCGACTTCCCAGGCGTAGTCGTAGCCGAGCCGGTCGGCCAATTCGACCTGGTCGAGTGCATTCTGGTAGAGCCGGTGCTCACCGCCCGCTTCCCACGGACGCGGCAATTGCAGCTCGTAGAAGATGCCGAATTTCATGCGGTTCCTCCGGTTTGGTTCAAGAACCGAGAGAAAAGCATCTCACCGCATTGCGCGCTGCAGGTTCTGGTCGAGCTTGTCGAGGAACTGGTTGGTGGTCAGCCACGGGTGGTCCTGGCGGATCAGGATCGCCAGGTCGCGCGTCATGTCGCCCGCCTCGACCGTGTCGATGCACACTTTCTCCAGCGTCTCGGCGAAGCGCACGACATCGGGCGTGTTGTCGAAGCGGCCGCGATAGCCGAGGCCGCGCGTCCACGCGAAAATCGACGCGATCGGGTTGGTCGAGGTCTCCCGGCCCTGCTGGTGCTGGCGGTAGTGACGCGTCACGGTGCCGTGCGCCGCCTCGGTCTCGACGGTCCTGCCGTCCGGCGTCATCAATACCGACGTCATCATGCCGAGCGAGCCGAAGCCCTGCGCCAGCGTGTCGGACTGCACGTCGCCGTCGTAGTTCTTGGCGGCCCACACGAAGCCGCCGTTCCACTTCAGCGCCAGCGCCACCATGTCGTCGATCAGCCGGTGCTCGTATGTGAGATCGCGGCGCTTGAACTCGGCAGCGAACTCGTTGTCGAACACCTCCTGGAACAGGTCCTTGAAGCGGCCGTCATAGGCCTTGAGGATCGTGTTCTTGGTCGACAGGTAGACCGGCCAGCCGCGGTTGAGCCCGTAATTGAACGACGAGCGGGCAAACCCCTTGATCGATTCGTCGAGGTTGTACATGCCGAGGGCGACGCCGCCGCCCGGGAAGTTGAAGATTTCGCGAGTGACGGGCTGGCTGCCGTCCGCCGGGGCGAACGTGATCGTCAATTTGCCGGGGCCGGGCACGACGAAATCGGTGGCAGCGTACTGGTCGGCATAGGCGTGGCGGCCGATCACGATCGGCTGCGTCCAGTTCGGCACCAGCCGCGGCACGTTCTGGCAGACGATCGGTTCCCGGAAGATCGTGCCGCCGATGATGTTGCGCAGGGTGCCGTTCGGCGAGCGGTACATGCGCTTCAGGTGAAATTCCTCTACACGCGCCTCGTCGGGCGTGATGCCGGCGCATTTGATCCCGACGCCGTACTCTTTGATCGCGTTGGCGGCATCGACGGTGATCTTGTCGTCGGTCTCGTCGCGCTTCTCGATGCCGAGGTCGTAATAGCGAAGGTCGATGTCGAGATAGGGCAGGATCAGCTTGTTCTTGATAAAGCTCCACATGATCCGCGCCATCTCGTCGCCGTCGAGTTCGACGATCGGGTTCGCGACCTTGATCTTCGCCATCTCCGCCATCTCCGCATGCACCGCCCGCTGCAAAGGCGGGCGGACCATAAAGGCGGCAACGCGGCGAGGCAAGGCGGCGCCGCGCCGCCATCGGCCCCGCCGCCGCGGTTATGAACAGGCGATCCCGGGCGGAAGCAGCGGCGCCGCTTCAGGCATTTGTTACGACACGATTACGTGTCGTTTACGAAACGACACTGTGTCGTCTAGCGACCTTGCGTCTTTTCAAGGCGTTGGCCGATGCCGGCCGCAACAGCCGCGCGAAGAGCGGCTTCCGACCCGCCGCCCTTGTCGCCGCGGCGATTGGCGGATTTTCCACAGAGTTCTCCACTCCGTTGTCTCGATCGGCAGCGATTGCCGGGCCGCGTTCACAGCAGTTCGGAGCGCGCCGCGCCGCCCGCCGGGGTACGCTCCAGCGCCGCGATCAGCGCCGCGACATCGGGTACCACTTGCAACAGCTGCGGCACCAGTGGCGGCGAGAAGCCGTTCGCCACGAGGTGATCGAGCAGCTGCAGCAAAGGCTGCCAGTAGCCATCGACATCGACCGCGAAGATCGGCTTGTCGTGCAGCCCGAGCTGGCGCCAGGTCAAGATCTCGAAGGTCTCGTCGAGCGTGCCGATGCCGCCCGGCAATACCGCAAAGGCATCGGCCCGCTCCGCCATGTGCCGCTTGCGCTCGTGCATATTGGCGACGATCACCAGCTCGCTGACGCCTCGATGCGCCAGCTCGGCATCGCGCAGCCGCTCCGGGATGATGCCGACGACGCGGCCGCCCGCGGCCAGGACGGCATCGGCCAGCACGCCCATCAGCCCGACGCGGCCGCCGCCGAAGATCAGCTCGAGGCCGGCCGCGGCCATCCGTTCGCCGAGTTCGCGCGCCGCCTCGCGGTAGCGCACATCGACTGCGCCGGCCGAGCCGCAATAGACGCACAGCTTCCGGATCGCGCGCATTGCGCCCCGCACACCGTTGATCGCCCCTCTTCCCCCGAACCTGCCTCGATTGCAAGCCGGGGCGGCCCGGCATAGAGTCGCGCGCGTCGAACACAGCCGGGGAGCGGCGGGGTGCAGCGGATCGTTTGGCTCGGATCGGGCGCGGCGGCCTTGCTGATCGGTGCCGCCGCCATCATCGGCCTGCGCGGCACCGTGCCGCCCGGCAACGAGACCGTCACTGCCGCGCCGGTCCCTGCCGCAGCACCGCCGCCCGCGCCGGTTGCGAGCGCGGCCGCACCGGCGGCAAAGCCGCAAGCGGCTCCAGAGAAGCCGAGTTTCGATGTCGTGACGGTCGATCCCAAAGGACTGGCCGTGATCGCCGGCCGCGCCGCGCCCGGCGACACGGTGCGGGTGCTCGACGGCGGCAAAACCCTCGGCGAGGTCACCGCCGACGCGCGCGGCGAATGGGTGCTGGTGCCGGACAAACCGATCCCGCCGGGCAACCGCCAGCTGAGCCTCGAAGCGACCGGCCACGATGGCGGGGCGCCGCGCCATTCCGACGACGTCGTCGCATTGTCGGTGCTGCGTCCTTCCGGGTCGGGCAAATCGTCGGCTCTGGCGGTGCTGCTGCCGGGTGAGGCCGGCCAGCCGGCGCGCGTCTTGCAGGAGCCGCCCTGGGCGACCGGCGTCGGCAAGCTGCTGTCGCTCGACACCGCAAGCTACGGCGCGAAACAGCAGCTGGTGCTGTCCGGCCGTGCGGCGCCGGGGGCGCATCTCAAGGTCTATGCCGGCGATCGGCTGCTCGGCACGGCGACCGCGGACGCCGCCGGACATTGGACGCTCGCCGCGGCCGAGACGCCGCCCGCCGGCGGGTTCGAACTCTGGGTCGATCAGCTCGCCGCCGACGGCAGCGTCGAAAGCCGCATCGGGGCGCCGTTCCAGCCGCCCGAAACGACGACGGCGCTGGCGGCCGGCGGCAGCTATGTCGTACGGCGCGGCAACAGCCTGTGGGTCATCGCCCGCGACCTCTACGGCGACGGCACGCGTTACACCGCGATCTTTTCCGCCAATCGCGGGCAGATCCAGAACCCCAACCTGATCTTCCCCGGCCAGCAGTTCAGGGTGCCGAAGACCGTCGCTTCCACCCGGTAGAGTATGATTTCCTTAGGTTGACGCATGAAAATCTCACCCCTCCCGCGGGCTTGACCCGCGGGCCCACGTCTTGTCAGTCAAGACGTGGATGGCCGGGTCAAGCCCGGCCACGGGGATGATTCTGCTTCAAGCGATCATGCTCCAAGCCGAGCGCGGTGCCGCTGGCATCACCCCGCCTGCTCGGTCGTCGGGTCGATCATCTTGCGGATTTCGGTGATCTTGGTCGCCGGAAAGCCGCTGATCTCGGCGTGCTTCCTGATGATCGCCTCATCCCTGGCGAGATAGACGCAGAACGTCTTGTCGGCCGCGACGTAGCTGTCGACCCACTGGATGTCGGGGCCGAGCTGACGCAGCACATCGTTCGATTTGGCCGCGGCGCCGCGCAACTGCTCGCGCTCCAGGCTGCCGACGGCGGGGATGTCGCGTTCGATAATGAACTTGCGCAGGGCCATGCTTTTGCCTCCCATGAAGCGGAGATTGTTAATCGTGCCGAAGGCGGCGGCGGATTGTAGCCTGCCGCCGGCCGGCCGGCGACCGCCATTCGTTTTCGCAGGGGAATCGATGCATTACACGACGCTCGGGCGCACCGGGCTCAAGGTCAGCATCGCCGGGCTGGGCTGCGGCGGGTTCAGCCGCCTCGGGCTTGGCACCGGCGGAGACGAGGCGGGGGCAATCGGCATCATCCACGCCGCCCTCGATCTGGGGGTCAACGTATTCGATACCGCCGCCTCCTACGGCACCGAGCCGGTGCTGGGGAAGGCGTTGCGCGACGTGCCGCGTAGCGAGGTCGTGGTCTGCACCAAGGCGCCGTTCGGGGTCAGCAACCCGAACGCGACGCCCGAGAGCGCGGTCAAGAGCCTCGACCGTTCGCTGAAGGAACTCGGCACCGACTACATCGATGTCTACCAGCTGCACGGCGTCGCGCCCGCGGCCTACGACCATGCGGTCTCGGTCATCGCGCCGGCGCTGTTGCGCGAGAAGGAGAAGGGCAAGTTCCGCCATCTCGGCATCACCGAGACCGCGCCCGGTGACCCCGAGCACGACATGGTGCGGCGCGCCGCCGCCGACGGCGTATGGGAGGTGGCGATGATCGCCTTCCACATGCTGCACCAGAACGCCCGCCGGCGCGCCTTTCCGCCGATCCGGCAACATCGCGTCGGCACGCTGATGATGTTCGCGGTGCGCAACATCTTCTCGCAGCCCGGCCGCCTGACATCCACGCTGTGCGAATTGGCCGCCGCCGGCCTCGTGCCGCAGGCGATCGCCGACGATCCCGACCCGCTCGCGTTTCTCGTGCACGAGGGCGGCGGCGCCAGCGTCATCGACGCGGCCTATCGTTATGTGCGGCACGAGCCGGGAGCCGATGTCGTGCTGTTCGGCACCGGCGACCAGGCGCATCTGCGCAGCAATATCGCCTCGATCCTGAAGCCGCCCCTGCCCGACGCGGATCGCGCCCGGCTGGCGGAGATGTTCGGGCATCTCGTCGGCGTCGGCCTCGACGCGCCACATTTGACACCGCTGCGGCGGCAATGAACGTCAGGCCGGCAGCGTGCCGGGTGCGAGCGGCACGGGCTCGGCGGTACGAATATGCGCGCGCGCCTTGACTTGCAGACGCAGGGTCAAGGACACCGCGACGACGGCAAGACCCGCCGCCAGCCCCGACCACAAGCCGATCGCGCCATAGCCGAGCGGAAATGCAAACAGCACGCCGCCGGCAAAGCCGATCGCCCAATAGCCGACCGCCGCGATCAGCATCGGCGCGGCGGTGTCGCGGTAGCCCCGCAATGCGCCGACCGCAATGACCTGCACGCCGTCGAACACCTGGAACAACGCGGCGACGAACAAGAGTCGCAACGCCAGCGCGACGAGGCTGTTGTTGGCCGGATCGGCGAGGTCGAGATAGAGACCGATCAACAGGCGTGGCGTCGCCAACAGCATCGCCGTCATGGCGAGCATAAACAGGGCGCCGAGCGCCAGCGCGACAAAGGCGGCGCGCCGCGCCGCGCCGGGGCTGGCGCGGCCAAGCTGAAAGGCGACCCGCACGGTGGCCGCCTGGCTGAGGCCGAGCGGCACCATGAAGCAGACGCCGACGACGTTGAAGACGAGCTGATGGGCGCCGAGCGCGTCGGCGCCGAGCACGCCCATAAAGACGCCGGTCGTCACGAACAGCCCGATTTCGAGCGCCCTGAGCGCGCCGATCGGCAGTCCGAGCCGCAGAATGCGCGGAATCTCCCGCAGGACGCGGCGGCCGATGCTGACCGGAACCTGCCCCGTCCGGAACATCAGATAGAAGGCGAAGCATCCGAGCATCAGCCACTGCACGATCGCCGTCGCGGCGGCCGAGCCGCGGATGCCGAACGCCGGCAGACCGAGATGGCCAAAGATCAGCAGCCAGTTCAGCACCGCGTTGAGCGGCACGCCGACGAGCACCACCACCATCACGACACGGGCGCGGAACAGCGCGACCAGCAGAAAGCGCAGGACGGCGATGCCGAGAAAGGCCGGCGCGCCCCAGCAGATGATCCGCAGGAATTCCGCGATCGCTGCGACCAGCTCGGGGGCGTAGCCCATCTGCGCGAGCAGAAACGGCAGCCCCGCCAGCGCGGCGATGACCGGCATCGCGAGCAATGCGGCGAGAATCAGCCCGCCGCCGGCGATGCCGCCGGCGCTGCGGCGGTCGTCGGCGCCGACGGCGTGCGCGGTAAGCGGCGCCACCGCCGTCAGCACGCCCTGGCAGGTCATCAGCAAGGTCGCGTAGAGCGCAGCGCCGAGTCCGGTGGCGGCAAGCGGTACGGCACCGAGATGGCCGACC
>DATEKP010000059.1:0-2233 GCA_035277405.1 Allostellaceae bacterium
ACCGGGGTCGGGCCGCGCTACTGCCCGTCGATCGAGGACAAGGTCGTGCGGTTCGCCGAGCGCGAGCGGCACCAGATTTTCCTCGAGCCGGAAGGTCTTGACGACGACACGATCTACCCGAACGGCATCTCGACCTCATTGCCGCGCGACGTGCAGGCGGCGCTGGTTGCGACGATCCCCGGCCTCGAACACGCGGTGATGCGGCGGCCCGGCTATGCGATCGAATACGATTACGTCGATCCGCGCGAACTGCACCCGACCCTGGAGACGCGGCGCGTGCCGGGCCTCTATTTCGCGGGCCAGATCAACGGCACGACCGGCTACGAGGAGGCGGCGGCGCAGGGGCTGATGGCCGGCATTAATGCGGCATTGGCGGCATCGGGGGCGGCGCCGTTCACGCTCGACCGCGCCGACGGCTATATCGGCGTGCTGGTCGACGATCTGGTGACGCGCGGCACCTCCGAGCCGTACCGCATGTTCACTTCGCGCGCCGAATACCGCCTGACCCTGCGCGCCGACAATGCCGACCAGCGGCTGACTCCGATGGGGATCGCAATCGGCGCGGTCGGCGGCGCGCGAGCGCGCGCTTTTGCCGCCAAGATAAGCGAGCTCGACGCAGCGCGCCGTCTCGCCGCCGACTTGCGCATGTCGCCGACGGCGCTGCGCCGGCATGGCCTTGCGGTCAACGCCGACGGCGTCGCCCGCTCGGCCGCCGAGCTGTTGGCGCATCCCGGTATCGACGTGGCGCGGCTCGCCGCGATCTGGCCCGAGCTTGCGGCATTGCCGCCGTCGATCGCCGAGCACCTCGAAACCGAGGCGCGCTACGCCGGCTATCTCGACCGCCAGGCGCGCGACATCGCCGCGTTCCGCCGCGACGAGGCGCTGCTGCTGCCGGATTCGCTCGATTACGCGGCGATCGGCAGCCTGTCGGCCGAAGTGCGCGGCAAGCTGGCGGCGGCGCGACCGGCAACGCTCGGCGCCGCGTCGCGCATCTCGGGGGTCACCCCGGCGGCGCTGGTCGCGCTCTTGCAACACGTCAAGCGCCGGCCCGAACCGCGCGCCGCGTGAGCCGCCCGCTTGGGCCGGACGGCTTTGCCGCGGCGGCCGGCGTTTCACGTGAAACACTGGCGCGGCTTGCCGCCTATGCCGGGCTGCTCGAACAATGGTCGCGGCGCATCAACCTCGTCGCCGCAAGCACGCTCGGCGACCCATGGCGGCATCATTTCCTCGATTCGGCACAGCTTTTCCCGCTTGTCCCGACTGCGGCGAAGAGCCTTGTTGATCTCGGCAGCGGCGCCGGGTTTCCCGGCCTCGTGCTGGCGATCATGGGCGTTCCCGGCGTCGAGCTGGTCGAGGCCGATGCGCGCAAATGCGCCTTTCTGCGCGAGGCGGCGCGGATCGCCACGGCGTCGGTCACGATCCATAACGCGCGAATCGAATCGCTCCTGGCGCATCCCGCCGATGTCGTCACGGCGCGCGCCTGCGCCCCGCTCGACCGGCTTCTCGTTCTGGCTCAACCGTTTGTCGCGCCGGGCACGGTGTGCCTCTTCCCAAAAGGCGAGCGCGCGGCGCAAGAAGTGGCGGCCGCGCGACAAAACTGGGAGTTCGATGTCGCAACCCATAAGAGCCGCACCGACCGGCGCGGCACGATCCTGTGCCTGAGCCGGGTGGCGCGCCGTGAGCCTGCTGGCTAGGCTCAGCCGCCCGCTCGTCATGCCGCGGGCGCGCATCGTCGCGATCGCTAACCAGAAGGGCGGCGTCGGCAAGACGACGACGGCGATCAACCTGGCGACCGCGCTGGCCGCCGCCGGGCACCGCGTGCTGGTCGTCGATCTCGACCCGCAGGGCAACGCCAGCACCGGCCTCGGCATTGCCCGCGAGGCGCGCGGGGTGACCAGCTACGAATTGCTGCTCGGCGACGGCGACCTCTCGGCGGCGACGGTCGCGACTTCGGTGCCGCGTCTCGCGCTGGTGCCGGCTTCGCCCGACCTCGCCGGCGCCGAACTCGAACTGGCGCCGCGGCCGCAACGCGAATACCTGCTGCAGCGCGCGCTGCGCAGCGGGCTCGGGCAGTACGAGGACGTGCTGATCGACTGCCCGCCGGCGCTCAACCTGTTGACGATCAATGCATTGGTCGCCGCCGACCGCGTGCTGGTGCCATTGCAATGCGAGTTCTACGCCTTGGAAGGGCTGACCCAGCTGACGCGCACGATCGAGCGGGTGCGGCAGGCGC
>DATEKP010000060.1:0-3302 GCA_035277405.1 Allostellaceae bacterium
GGCGCCCTCGTGGCGCTCGACGCTGCAGAAATAGCGGCCGCTCTTCAGATATTCGCTCGGTTTCATCTTGAGTTCGGCGGTCGAGCCGACATAGGCGTACTGCTCGTCCATGCGCTTGCCCCAGAACGGCAGCCAGCCGAAGCCGCATTCCAACGTGCCGACCCGCAGGTTGGGGTATCGGTCCATGATCCCGCCGCCGATCACCGAGGCGATGAAGCGCATCGCGCCCCACGGGTGCGAGGCGAGGCGGCCCAAAAAAATGTTGTCCCACAGATCGAACACGCCGGGGAAATAGGGCGGCGTCCAGGTGAAGCTGTGGTGCACGATCGGCAGATCGTGCTCGTCGGCAGCGCGCCAGATCGGGTCGAGCTTCGGATGGTCGGCCGGGATGTCCTTGGTGACGAGCGGCATGACCGCAACCGCCCAGCGCGACTTGCCCCATTCGCGGATCTCCTTGACCGCCGCATCGACGTCGCGCGCCGAGGCGACGATCATGCTCTTCAGCCGGTCCGGGTATTGGTGGCTGAAATCCGCCATGTGGCGGTGAAAGGCGCGGATGATGTTGACTTCGAGGGTCGGGTCCTCGTGGCCGACCAGGCTCGTCCATGCCGTCGGGATCAGGAAATGCCCATCCGTCCCCTCGTCGTCCATGTCCTTGACCCGGCTTTCGGCCTGGTCGTCCTGCGTGCCGGGGCGCGGCAGCTTCGACCCCATCCAATGGGTGTCGCGGCCGCTGTGCGTCTCGCGCGGCGCCGCCTCGCCGAGGATGCGCTTGTAGGCAATCTGGCCGTAGCGGTAGACGTGCCGGCCGGGGGCGCCGCCGGGATTGCCGGGCCGCACCGGCATGCGGTAGGGCGCCAGTTCGGCGAGGCGCGGCCGAAACGCCGGATCGACATAGGTGTCGAGCACCTCCGCGGTCGGCTCGACATGGGTATCGGCGTCGAATACGCGCAGCCCGTCCTTCATCACGCCCTCCCTTGCTGGCTTGTTGCCGTCCTCTATATACCGCGCGGCGCGGCGCCGAAACAACGCACCGGCGCCGCGCCGAAAATGCTCGACCCCGGCGAGCGGATTGCGTAAGCCTGCCGCCTTTCGTCAGGCCGAGCGAGGGACGACAAGAACCATGCCGCGTGTGACCTACATCGCCCAGGACGGCAAGGAGACGGTGCTCGACGTCGCGGTCGGCACCAGCGTCATGCAGGCCGCGGTGCTGAACGGCGTCGACGGCATCGTCGCCGAATGCGGCGGCTCATGCATGTGCGCAACCTGCCATGTCTATGTGCGCGAGGACCAGCTGGCGATGACGCCGGCGATGGAGTCCGACGAGGACGCGATGCTCGAAGGCACCGCCAGCCCGCGCCGCCCCAACAGCCGCCTCTCGTGCCAGCTCGTCGTATCGCCCGAGATGGAAGGCCTCGTCGTCCACCTGCCCGAGACGCAGACCTGATGCCGCTACTGTTCCGCCATCGTTCCCGCACAAGCGGGGACCCAGGTGCATACAGGGCTATCGCATTCGCCTCGTGTACTCCCTCCCCCTCGATGGGGGAGGACAGGGGTGGGGGTGAATTCGCCGCCCGCCGCACCGGACGGATTTCCACGCGGCACCGTCACCCCCTCCCAACCCTCCCCCGTCGAGGGGGAGGGCTCAAACGCCGTCGCGCCGCAGGGGCAAACGGCCAACCTTTAGCCCCGGACCTCCGCTTGCGCGGGGGTGACGCCGATAGGGCGTGAATATGCCCGAAACCGCGGTCGTCATCGTCGGCGCCGGGCATGCCGGGTTTCAGCTCGCCGCCTCGCTGCGCCAGCACGGCTTCGACGGCGCGATCCGGCTGATCGGCGACGAGCCGGGGCTGCCCTATCAGCGGCCGCCCTTATCGAAGGAATATCTGCAGGGCAAGATCGGCCTCGATCTGCTGTTGATGCGGCCGGAGGCGTTCTACCGCGACCACCGCATCGACTATCTGCCGGGCGTGCGGGTTAACGAGGTCGACCGGGCCGGCAGGCGGGTGCATCTCGATACCGGCGAGCGCCTCGAATACCGCCACCTCGTGCTTGCCACCGGCGCCCGCAACCGGGTGCCGCCAATCCCCGGCGCCGAGCTTGACGGCGTCTGCTACCTGCGCACCCTGGCCGAGACCGACGCGCTGCGCGAGCGCCTCGCCGCGGCCGAGCGCATCGTCGTGATCGGCGCCGGCTTCATTGGCCTCGAATTCGCGGCGGTCGCACGCGCAACCGGCCGCCACGTGCACATCGTCGAGCTGACGGACCGGGTCATGGGCCGCGTCGTGTCGGTGCCGACCTCGCTGCATTTCGCCGCGGCGCATCGCCATGCCGGGGTCGAATTCGGCTTCGGCGCGCAGGTCGTGCGCATCGCCGGCCATGCCGGCAAGGTCGATCATGTCGAATTGGCCGGCGGCGAGCGGCTTGCCGCCGATCTCGTCGTTGTCAGCATCGGCGTCGTGCCGAACGCCGAACTGGCCGCTTCTTCCGGCCTCGCCGTCGCCAACGGCATCGTCGTCGACGAGACCCTGGCGACGGCCGATCCGGCGGTCTCGGCAATCGGCGATTGCGCCGCCTTTCCGTGCAGCCATGCCGAGGGCCGCCCGACGCGCCTCGAAGCCGTGCAGAATGCCGCCGACCACGCGCGCTGCGTCGCCGACCGGCTGATCGGCAAGCCGCATCCCTATGCCGCGCTGCCATGGTTTTGGAGCGAGCAGGGGCCGCTGCGATTGCAGATCGCCGGGCTGACCACGGGCCACGACCAGACCGTGCTGCGCGGCGAGGCCGAGAGAGGGGAATTCTCGGTGTTCTGCTACAAAGGCGGGCGGCTCGTCGGCATCGAATCGGTCAACCGCCCGGCCGACCACGCCCATGCCCGCCGCCTGCTCGCCGCCGGCCGCGAAGTGACGCCCGACCAGGCCGCCGACGCAGGCTTCGACTTGCGCGCCGCCGCCAGCGCCCGCTGAGGCTTCGGCAAGGCGGTTCCGCGTCGGGGCCGAACGCGTTAGTCTGAGAAGCGGCATAAAACCGGGGGGTGAAGCATGCCGGTCGGGGGGAACAGGCGCGATCTTTGGCATCGGCAAGCGGTGTGGCCAGCGGCGCTCCTTGCCGCCGTGTTGGCACTGTCCGGCTGCGAGCTGATCAAGAAAGACGCGGCACCGCCGCCGAAGGCTGCCGAAGATGCGCCGGCGGCTGTCGAAAAGGCGCCGATCGCCGCCGAAAAACTGCCCGCTCCGGTGCCGCTGGCGCCGGCCATGACGGCACGCCCGCCGGCCCCGCCTCCCCCCGCCGAAAAGACAGCC
>DATEKP010000061.1:0-13161 GCA_035277405.1 Allostellaceae bacterium
CGGCGCCCCGGCGACGGCGCCGGGCTGGAGCGCGCGCGGTGAACGGCCGCGCGGGCATGGCCAAGTTTGCCCGACTGCGCGGCGCGCGCCGGGTGTGGGCGGTAGCTTCGATCCATGGTGAGGCGGAGAGGCTGCGCCGCCTGCACGACCGCATCGCCGGGCGCTTCGGCGCGCGCGACCGCATCGTCTATCTCGGCAATTTTCTCGGCCGCAGCGATGGTGTCGCGGCGGCGGTCGATGAATTGCTCGATTTCCGCCGCCGCATCCTGGCGCGGCCGAACGGCCTCGCCTGCGACGTCGTCCACCTGCGCGGGGCGCAGGAGGAGATGTGGCAGAAGCTGCTGCAGCTGCAATTCGCGCAGAACCCGGGCGAGGTCCTGGCCTGGATGGTGCGCGAGGGCGTCGAGGCCACGGTGCGCGCCTATGGCGGCGAGTTGCGCCACGGCTTCGCGGCGAGCCGCGACGGTCCGCGCACCATGACGCGGTGGACGAGCGGGCTGCGCACCGCGATGAACGCCGCGCCCGGCCACATGGCGCTGTTCGCCAGCCTGCGCCATGCCGCGGTGACCGAAGACGGCGGGCTGCTGTTCGTCAATGCCGGGGTCGATGCCGCGCGCCCACTCGCCGAGCAGCGCGATGCGTTCTGGTGGGGCGCCGGCGACATCCTCGATCTCGCGGCGCCGTTCGCCGGCTTCCGCCGCGTCATCCGCGGCTTCGACCGGCAGATGCAGGGTCTTGTCGAGCGCCCGCACGCGGTCTCGCTCGATGCCGGCGCCGGCCGCGGCGGCCCATTGCTCGCCGCCGCTTTCACCCCCGACGGCGCGATCGGCGAGGTGGTGCAGGCGTGATCGGCGGCTGGGCTGCCCGGCCTCAGATCGCCGTGTAACCGCCGTCGACGAGGAGGTCGCTGCCGGTGACGAAGCTGGCGGCATCGCTGGCGAGGTAGACCGCGGCGCCGGCGATTTCGTCGGGCCGGCCGAGCCGCCGGGTCAGGTGCTTGACCCCCAGTTGCTCCTTGGCAACTTCGAACGAGTTGTACCGGCGCAACGTGCGTTGGGTCTCGACCGCGCCGGGCGACAGCGTGTTGCAGCGGATGTTCTGCGCCGCGTGATCGATCGCCACGACCTTGGCGAGCTGGATCAGCGCGCCCTTCGACGCGCAATAGGCGGCGCGGCCGGCGCTGCCCACCCGCCCCAATTGCGAGGCGATGTAGATGATCGAGCCGCCGCCGCCGGCGATCATGTGCGGCAGTACCGCCTTGCTCAGCAGGAATGCGCCGGTCAGGTTGATGTCGAGCACCTGCCGCCACTCGGAGAGGCTGGTCTCGACCAGCGTGCCGCCGGGGTCGTGCGGCGCAGCGCCGCTGACCAGGATGTCGAGCCGCCCGAACGCGGCCTGCGCCGCATCGACGCAGTTCTGCACATCGTCCGGGTCGGATACGTCGCAGCTGAGCGCGCGCGCCCGCCGACCGGCGGCCTCGACGAGGCTGGCGGTTTCCGCCGCCGCCCCGGCGTTGATGTCGGCGCAGGCGACATCGGCGCCCTCGCGGGCGTAGGCCGCCGCGATGGCGCGGCAGATGCCGCCGCCGGCGCCGCAGATCAATGCCGCCTTTCCCGCCAGTTGCATCGCACGATCCCTCAGGCCGCCCTCACAGCATCACCGTGCCGCCATCGACCGCGATCGTCTGGCCGGTCACGAAGGCGCTGGCCTCGGACAGCAGCCACAACACGGTGCCGGTCAGATCGTCGGGCATCAGGTTGCGCTGGATCGTCTGGCCCGCCTTGATCGTGTCCAGCGCGCGCTCCAGCCGGCCGCCAAAGAACTCGCGGGTGCCTTCGGTTACGACGGCGCTCGGCGCCAGCGCGTTGACGCGGATGCGGTCGCGCCCGAGCTCGCGCGCCAGGCCGCGCGTCAGTCCGATGACCGCCGCCTTCGACGTCGTGTAATGCAGCCCGTACGGCATGCCGTAGGTTGCGGCGAGCGAGGCGATATTGACGATGCTGCCGCCGCCCGCCTCTTTCATCGCCGGCACCGCCGCCTTGCAGCAGTTCCAGATGCCCTTGACGTTGACCGCCATCGCTGCGTCCCACTCGGCCTCGTCGATCGCGTCGAACCGGCCGCCGTGCAGCGCACCGTAGAGGGCGGCGTTGTTGACGAGCCCGTCGATATGGCCGAACGCCTCGACCCCGGCCGCGATCGTTGCGCGCGCCGCGGCAATGTCGGTCACGTCGAGACGGCGGGCGATGCCGCGGCCGCCGGCGGCGGACACCAGGTCCAGCGTCGCGGCGCAGTCGCTGACATCCGCGGCGACGACTTGGGCGCCGGCCGCGGCGAGGCTGCGGGCGAATTCCTGGCCGAGGCCCCGCGCCGCGCCGGTCACGACGACGACCTTTTCCTGCAGGTTCATGTCCGCCCTCCCGAAAAGCCCCTCACCCTGTCCCTCTCCCCGTTAACGGGGAGAGGGAACGCCATTGCGAGCGCTGCTGCCATGCTCCCTCTCCCCGCGTGCGGGGAGAGGGTTGGGGTGAGGGGCTTACAGCACCTGGTCGGTGCGCGGATCGATCAGGTGCATGTGGTTGAGGTCGGCGACGAGCGGCATGGTCTCGCCGGCATTGCCGACCGACTCGGGATTGACCCGGCCGCACACCTCGATGCCATCGACCGTGAAATACACCATGGTCTCCATGCCCATCGGCTCGACGACGTCGAGCAGCACCTCGAAATCGGCGCGGCCGGGCGGTAGCTCGCCGCGCTTTTCGATGATGTCCTCTGGGCGCAGGCCGAACAGCAGCTCGCGGTCGGCATGCGGGCGATAACGCGACGCGCGATCGGCCGGTACCGGGAAGCTCAGCTTGTCGGACAGCCGCACGGTCAGGCCGCTGCCGTTCGCGACCAGCCGGCACGGCAGGAAATTCATCGCCGGCGAGCCGATGAACCCGGCGACGAAGCGGGTCTGCGGCGCGTGGTAGACCTCGTAGGGCGAGCCGATCTGCTCGATCCGGCCGGCGTTCATGACGACGACGCGATCGGCCAAGGTCATCGCCTCGACCTGGTCGTGCGTCACGTAGACCGTCGTCGTCGTGACCTTCTGGTGCACCTTCTTGATCTCGGTGCGCATCTGCACGCGCAATTTGGCGTCGAGGTTCGACAGCGGCTCGTCGAACAGGAAGACCTTCGGGTTGCGCACGATCGCCCGGCCCATCGCGACGCGCTGCCGCTGGCCGCCCGAGAGCTGCTTCGGCTGGCGCGCGAGCAGGTCGGTGATGTCGAGAATGCGCGCCGCCGCCTCGACCCGCTCCTTGATCTCGGTCTTTGGAAACCGGCGCAGGCGCAAGCCGAACGACATGTTCTCGAACACCGTCATATGCGGGTAGAGCGCGTAGTTCTGGAACACCATCGCGATGTCGCGGTCCTTCGGCGGCACGTCATTGACCAGCTGGTCGCCGATATAGATCTCGCCCGAGGTCGCCTCTTCGAGACCGGCGATCATGCGCAAGGTCGTGCTCTTGCCGCAGCCCGAGGGACCGACCAGCACGATGAACTCGCGGTCCGCGATGTCGAGATCGATGCCCTGAACCGCGGGCGTCTTGTCGAACGTCTTGACGATCTTGCGAAGGGCGACCTGCGCCATTTCCTTCCATCCTTTCGTCGCGCCGGCGGTGGCTCCGGCAATGCAAAATGCGATCAGGAACCCCGAACGTCAGCAGCGGAGCGGCGGTGAGAACGCTGCGCCGAGCGCGCCTTTCCCTCGGTCGAGGTCGGCCATCGCCGATCCCGCACCGACGCCCGCGTACCGGGCATGACAGCGCCAGACGTCGCTGGCGACGGCGCCGGCCATCAACGTGCTCTCCTCCCCGCCCTTCGATCGCCCGCCGCGACCGGCGGCAAGGTCCCGCTCCATCCCGGAATGAAGGGCGTGCACTCACTTTATCGCAGCCATGCGAAAATGGCTCGCCAATTTTGGCATTGCTATGGCGGCCCCGCGCCGGTGCCGGTGGTCGGGCTGAAGATGCCGGCGTCGTCCTGGCCGATGCTGCGGCGCCGCTCCAGCTCCTGGGCGTACCGGCGCAGCGCGTAGGCCTCGCTGATGTAGCCGACGACGCGGCGGCGCTCGCCGTCATCGACGATCGGCAGGCTTTCCTGCGCCGCCCGGCTGAAACGGACGAGCGCGGTGCGCAGGTCGTCGCCGGGCAGCAGAAAGATCGGGGCGCCGCCGACGAGATCGCCGACGGCGCGTCCGGCGCCGGTTGCATCGGGCCGACTGGCCACGGCCGGATCGATGACGCCGCACAGCCGGCCGCCGCCATCGACGACGAACACCTGCTTGGTGCTGCCGGCCGGGAAGCGACGGCGCAATTCGGCGATCGGCTGATCGGCGGCGATCACCGCCGGGTCGCGGCGCATCATCGGCCCGACCTTCAATTCGTCAAGCCAGCCGATATCCTGCGGGCTGCGGATTTTCAGGCCGCGCAGGTGAAAGCGCCAGGTTGCGAACGAATAGCCGAACCAGTGGCGCACCGCGAAAGCGGCGGTTACCACCCCGACCATGACGCCGATCGTCGCCGAGAAATCGCCGGTCGTCTCCAAAACCAGCATGATCATCGTGACCGGCGCGCCAACGATCGCGGCAGCGACGGTGCCCATGCCGATCAGGCTGAACAGCACCGGATCGGTAACCATGCCCGGTTCGAGCCGGGCCACCGCCGCGCCGAAGAAATTGCCGAAGACACTGCCGAGAAACAGCGAGCTGCTGAAGAGACCGCCGCGAAAGCCGGAGCCGATCGACACCGCCGAACCGATCGTCTTCGCCAGGATCAGCGCCCCGATCAGCGCCGTGCCGTAGCCGCCGTGCAGCTCGCGCAGGATCGCGCCGTGGCCGCTGCCGAGCACCTGCGGGAAGGCGAGGGCGAGGGCGCCGAGGATCGCGCCGCCGGCGGCGGGCCGCGCCCAGCGCGGGATCGCCAGTCGGCGGAATGCCGCCTCGGTGCCGGTGACCCCCTTCATGACCAGGACGCCGAGGCCCGCGGCGGCCAGGCCCATCGCGAAGAACGCCAGGTAGTCCGCCGGCGCCAGTTCGGTGTGGCGGTACACCAAAAAGATCGGGTTGCCGCCGTTGAGCGCGCGCGCGCTGAGCGCGCCGATGACGGCGGCAATGCCGATCGGCGCCAATGTCTGCAGCGTGTAGCTGCCGACGATCAGCTCGAAGGCGTAGAACGCACCGGCCAGCGGCGCGTTGAAGGCGGCGGCGATCGCCCCGGCGGCGCCGCAGCCGACCAGCGTTCGGATGTCGTCGCGGCGCAGCGCAAGCTGCACCCCGAGCCGCGACCCCATCGCCGCGCCAAGCTGGGTATAGGCCGCCTCCAGCCCGACGGAGGCGCCGAACCCGCCCGACAGCAGGGTCACCGCGACAAGGCCGACGCTGTCGCTCAGCGACATGCGGCCGCCGAACAGCGCATTGGCCTCGATCGCGTCGACCACCTCGCGCGGCCGCCAGCGGCGCAGCAGCGCCGCGGCCGTGCCGACCAGGACGCCGCCGAGGATCGGCATCGTCAGCAGGCGCAGCGCCGGCACGCCGGTGGCGGAGCTCAGATGCGCAGCGAACGGCAGCCCGAAGGCGAGCCAGTGCAGCCCCTGCAGGATCGCGTCGACCCCCAGCACCCCGAGACCGGCGAGGGCGCCGGCGCACACCGCGAGCAGGATCAGGAACAGGTCGCTGTCGCGCAGGCGCGGTTCGGCGGCGTTGACCGGCCGCGCCTCGATCTCCTCGTCCTCGTTCGCTGAAACCAGATCGGCCACCGCCGAGCGCATAGGCGAGCCGGCGCGCCGTTGCAAGAGGTGCGCGTCAGTGGGTCGTCAGTTTCAGCTCGATACGGCGGTTGTGGCGATAGGCGTCATTGGTGCTGGCGGGGTCGATCGGCTGGGTATCGGCGTAGCCCGCGGCGGCCAGCCGGTTGGCCGGGATGCCCTGGTCCATCATGTAGCGCACGACCGACAGCGCGCGCGCCGTCGACAATTCCCAGTTCGACGGGAATTGCGCGTTCTTGATCGGGCGCTTGTCGGTATGGCCGTCGACTTGCAGCACCCACGGGATGTCCTTGGGGATTTCGCCGGCGATCTGCTTCAAGGCGGCAATGACCGGATCGAGCTGCGCCTTCGCCGCGTCGGCGAGATCGGCGCTGGCCGGCTCGAAGAGCACCTCCGACTGGAACACGAAGCGGTCGCCGACGATGCGGATGTCGGAGCGGTCGCCGATGATCTCGCGCAGCTTGCCGAAGAATTCCGAGCGGTAGCGCGCCAGTTCCTGCACCTTGGTGGCGAGCGCCAGGTTGAGCCTTCGCCCGAGATCGGCGATCTGGTTCTGCTGCTCCTTGACCTTCGATTCCGAGGTGTCGAGCGCCGCCTGGATCTGCGCCAATTGCTCGCGTAATGCCGCGATCGACGCGCTGAGCTCCGCGACTTGCGACTCGGCGGCGGCGCTTTTCTGCTGCTCGGTCCCGAGCGCCGCCTCGGCCTGGTCGGCGCGCGCCGCCTCGGCCTTGGCCTTGGCATTGGCTTCGCCGAGCTGCGCCGTCAGGCTATCGCGGGCGGCGAGCGCCGATTGCAATTGCGCCGAGAGGGTGGCGACGCTGCCGCGCAGATCGGCGCTGGTCTTGCGCTCCAGCGACAACAGATCGCTCAACTGGCTGACCTGCTGCTGCAATTCCTTCAGCGCCTTGTCGCGGCCGGACAACGCGTCGGACAGGAAGAACTGGCCGGCCGTGAACACCAGCAAAATGAAGATGATCACCATCAACAGCTGCGCCAGGGCATCGACGAACCCCGGCCAGATGTCGATGCTGGAACGCCGCCCGCGGCTTCTGGCTAGCGGCATGGCATAAACCGCTCGTCACCCCCGCGAAAGCGGGGGGCCAGGACAAGCGACGATGCGGCTGCCCTGGATTCCCGCTTTCGCGGGAACGACGCGAGGACGGAGGAATGGCGGGAAATCATACGCCGCTCAACGGCCGCCGTCTTCGGCGAGGGCGGCAATCGTCCGGGCCAGCAGGCGGATTTCGCTGCGCAATTCCTGGACGCTCTGGGCGCGGCCTTCGACGACCTCTTCGGAGAGCCGCGCCATGTAGGATTCGATGTTGCGCAGATGCGTGCGCAGCACATCGTCCTGGCCGACCGCATTCTCGGCGATCGCCGCCAGCCGCGCCAGCGACGGCTTCAGATCGACCTGGGTCTCGGCCAGGCGCGCCATCAACGCCTGCCCGGACTTGATATGCTCGCCGACCGTGCCGAGCTGCTCGGCGAGGTGGGCGAGCGTCGTGTTGGTGGCGATGCGGCCCTCCTCGCTGCGCGACAACGTGCGCTGCAAATTCTCCATGCTGTCGGCCGTCTGTTCGAGCAGCGCGTGCAGATAGGCCGGCATCGAGCCGTCGCCGCCGTCGCCGAACGGGCCGGACGACAGCCTGGTATAGGTCGACAGCCACTCCTCGAGGTCGTTGTAGAAGCGGTTTTGCGCCTGGCCGGCTTGCAGGTCGAGAAAGCCGAGCACGAGGCTGCTGGCCAGCCCGAACAGCGAGGCGCTGAACGCCGTAGACATGCCGCTGAGCGGGGTTTCGAGGCCGGTCTTCAGGTCGGTGAAGGCGCGGGCAAGATCGCCGCCGGCGATGTTGAGCGCGCCGATCACGCTGCCGACCGAACGCACGGTTTCGAGCAGCCCGTAAAACGTGCCGAGCAGCCCGAGAAAGATCACGACGCCGATCAGATAGCGCGAGGTCTCGCGCGTCTCGTCAAGCCGCGACGCGATGCCGTCGAGCAGCGTGCGCATCGAGGTCGGCGACAGGCTGACCCGGCCGCTCTGGCGCCGGCTCAGCATGCGCGCCATCGGCGCCACCAGCCTGGGCGGCGTGCCGGGCGGCGCCGTCAGATCGTGAGCGGCGAGGCGGTCGCGAAAAATGTCGATCCAGCGGCTCGCCGGATCGAGCATGATGACCTGGCGAAAGATGTAGATGATCCCGGCAAGCAGAATACCGAGGATCACGCCGTTGACCGCCGGGTTGCCCATGAACGCGGCCAACAGAGGATTGCGGATGCCATATACCAGGCCCGCGACCAGCAAGAGGAAAGCGACCATTCGTCCGAGAACCCGGTACGAACGGCCCATGCGGCGGCGTTCTGGCTGAGCCAATACCGGCGTGCGCTCAGCGAGGCTGATCCGAGTTTGCTGAGCCAATCGTGCGGTGCTTTCCCGGAAGGCGGAAACCGGCGACGCGCAAATTAGCCGATGGCTCCGGGCGGCGACACCGAAATCTGCGCCCCCGGCGGCGCACCGCGCCGGCGTTATGTCGCGGCCGATACCGCGGGTCGGGCGGCGCGCAGCCCCTCCTTGATCAGCGCCGCGAGCGGCCGGTGCAGGTGGTCGTTGGCGGCGATGATCTCGCCGCTCGTCATCATCGTCTGCCCGCCGGCGCAGTCGCTGACGAAGCCGCCGGCCTCGCGCACCAGCAGAACGCCGGCCGCGATATCCCACGGGAACAACCCGAACTCCCAGAACGCATCGAAGCGCCCCGCGGCGACATAGGCGAGGTCGAGCGCCGCCGCGCCGATGCGGCGCACGCCGCTGGTCGCCGCCATGACCCGCGCCAAAGTCGCCAGATAGCTCGGGTGGTCGCCGCGGCCGCCGAACGGCAGCCCGGTGCCAATCACCGCTTCGCCAAGCTGGCGCCGCGCCGAGACCCGCAGGCGGCGGTCGTTGAGATAGGCGCCGGCGCCCTTCTCGGCCCAGAACATCTCGTCGCGCGTCGGCTCGTAGACGATGCCGGCGACGATTTCGCCGTCGCGTTCGAGGCCAATCGAGATGGCGAAATGCGGGATGCCGTGCAGGAAATTGGTGGTGCCGTCGAGCGGATCGACGATCCAGCGATGGTGCCGATCGCTGCCCTCCGTGGCGCCGCCTTCCTCGAACAACAGGCCGTAGCCGGGGCGGGCGCGCGAGAGCTCGTTCTTCAAGGTGCGCTCGGCGCGCAGGTCGGCGGTCGAGACGAAATCGCCCGGCCCTTTGACCGATACCTGCAATTGCTCGACTTCGCCGAAATCGCGGTTGAGGCCGCGCGCCGCCTTCAAGGCGGCATTGGCCATGACGTTGATGACCGGAGAACGGACGGCCATCGCAGGCGGCCCCTCACCCTAACCCTCTCCCCGCAGGCGGGGAGAGGGAATCAATAGCGCTCCCTCTCCCCGCGAGCGGGGAGAGGGCTGGGGTGAGGGGCAACGGCCGCACCGCCGCCGCTCAATCCTTCGCCCGCTCGACATAGCTGCCGTCGCCGGTGCTGACGACGATGCGGGTGCCGGTCTCGATGAATGGCGGGATCATCACGCGGCGGCCGTTTTCGAGCTTACCGGGCTTGTAGGAAGATGACGCAGTCTGGCCGCGCACGACAGGGTCAGCCTCGACCACCTGCATCACGACCGAAGGCGGTATCTCAACCGACAGCGGCGTGCCCTCGTAAGTCATGACCTTGCAGGTCATGCCGTCCTGCAGGAAATCCGCCGGATCGCCGATCAGCTCGCGCGGCACGGCGAGTTGTTCGAACGTGTCGTTGTCCATGAAGGTCGCCTGCGCGTCCTCCATATAGAGGAATTGCATCTCCTTCTCGTCGAGCCGCACGCGCTCGACGGTCTCCTGCGTGCGGAAGCGCTCGGTCGCCTTGTTGCCGCTGCGCAGGTCGCGGATTTCGACTTGCGCGAAGGCGCCGCCCTTGCCCGGCTGCACCAGCTCGCGTTTCAGGACGAGCCACAGCTTGCTCTGATGCTCCAGGACGTTGCCCGGCTTGAGGTCGATCGCGTTAATCTTCATCGGCGGACGGTCTCGCAATATCGCGGAGGAGATGGGAATTTGGGCGGCTTCCTACCAGCTTGGGAACACCGCGCAAAGCGGAATGCACCCGAAATTGCGAACCGGAGCCGGCCGTGAACGCGGCGCCATGGTGGCGGCCCGACCGGCTCGCCGCACGCCGCGCCAATCTCGCCGTGCGCGGGAGGGTTCTCGCCGGAGTGCGCGCATTCTTCGCCGAGCACGGTTACGTCGAGGTCGAGACGCCGGCGTTGCAACGCAGCCCGGGGCTGGAGCCGCACCTGCGCGCGTTCGCGACGACGCTGCACGACCCGCGCGATGGCGGTGTCCGTCCGCGCTACCTGCACACCTCGCCGGAATTCGCGATGAAGAAATTGCTGGCGGGCGGCGAGCCGCGCATCTGGCAATTGGCCCATGTCTTTCGCGACGGCGAGCGCAGCGCGACGCATCACCCGGAATTCGCGATGCTCGAATGGTACCGCGCCGGCGCCTCCTACCGCGACCTGATGGACGAGTGCGAGGCATTGCTGCGCTCTGCGCAGCAGGCCGCCGGCACCGCCTCGCTGCGCTGGCATGGCCGCGCTGCCGACGCCGGCGCGCCGTGGCAGCGCCTCTCTATTGCCGAAGGCTTCGCGCGCCATGCCGGCATCGATCTGCTGGCGACGATGCCAGATCCGGCGGCACCGGACACGGAGCGGCTCGCCGCAGAGGCGGCGCGGATCGGCATCGCGCCGCATCCCGGCGACGACTGGGAGGCTCTGTTCTTCCGCGTCTTTCTCGAACGCATCGAGCCGCAGCTCGGCTTGGGCGCGCCGACGATCCTCTACGATTACCCGATCGCGATGGCGGCGCTATCGCGCCCGAAACCAGGCGAGCCGCGCCTCGCCGAGCGCTTTGAGCTGTACGTGTGCGGCCTCGAACTCGCGAACGCGTTCGGGGAGCTGACCGACGCCGCCGAGCAGCGCCGCCGCTTTGCTGCCGATCGGGCGCGCCGGCAGGCGCTCTATGGCGACGCCTATCCGCTCGATGAGGATTTCCTCGCCGCGCTGGAGCACGGATTGCCGGATTGCGCCGGCATCGCGCTCGGCTTCGACCGCCTCGTCATGCTGGCAGCCGGCGCCGACGACATCGAAGACGTGCTGTGGGCGCCGGTCGACTAAGACCCGCTATTTCGGCTTGGCGAAGGTCGCGACGATCTGCGCCTTGGCCAGCGTGTTGAAATGCAACTGGAAACCGACCCGTGCGCCCGAGGTCTCGTTGTCCACCTGAAGCTTCGGGATTTTGACGGCGAAAACCGTGATCTGATAATGGTGCGGCGGGTCGCCGGGCGGCGGGCACGCGCCGAGATAATGCGCGGCTCCGGTATCGTTGCGCCCCTCGACGGCGCCGGCCGGCAACGCGTGCGAGCCGGCATCGCCGGCCCCTTCCGGGAGCTGGTGCACCGTCGCCGGCAGGTTGGCGACGGTCCAGTGCCAGAAGCCGCTGCCGGTCGGTGCGTCCGGGTCGAACATCGTCACGGCGAAACTCTGCGTTCCGGCCGGCTCGCCCGACCACGACAGCGCGGGCGAGCGGTCGCCGCCGCCGTAGTTCTTGCACACCTGCGCCGTCGGCATCGTCGCGCCATTGGCGAAATCGGACGAGGTCACCGTCATCTCGGCAGCCCATGTCGGGGCTGCAATGACTGCGCAACCGACGCTCAGCAGCAATCCGCGCATGCCGAATCCTCCCCTTGTCGATTTATCGAGTTCTATTCCAGCAGCTCCGGCAAAGAGCGGATGATGCGGTCGGGGCGGATCGCCGAGCCGTCGGGCAGGCCCGTGCCGTAACCGTCGTACCAGATCGCGTAGATGCCGATCCGCTGCGGCGCGACGACCTCCCATTCGAGATTGTCGCCGACCATCCACGCCTCCTGCGCCGCGACCCCCAGCGAGGCGAGGGCGTGGCGGTAGGCCTGCTCCTCGGGTTTGCCGAAGCCGTGCTCGCCCTCGATCTGGATGTGGTCGAAGCGGTGTTCGAGCGCGAAGCGCACGACCTTCCTGCGCTGCGGTGCCGCCGCGCCGTTGGTGACGAGCGCCAGCTTAACGCCGAGTTCCTTCAGCCGATCGAGCGTCTCGTGCGCGCCCGGAAACATGCGCAATTCGGCCTCGTGGATCGCCTGGAACTGGTCGGCGATCTCGTCGCACAGGGCGCCGGGCGGGCAGGGTGGCCCGCCCGCCGCGGCCAACTCGGCAAAGGCGCTGGCGACGATGTGGCGGCGCGCATCGCCGATGCGGTGGCGCCAATCCTTGTGCCGCCCCTGGTCGGCCCACAGGTAGCGCGAATAGGCCTGGATTGCGGCGCAAATTTCATCCGGCGCGTGCGGCGCCAGCCGATCGGCGAAGGCGCCGATGACGCGCTGCCATTGCCCGGCCGACTGGCCGAAGGCGGACAGGATCGTGTCGTCGAGATCGAACAGGATGGCGCGCGGCAGGTTCGGCATCGCCGCAGAATACCGGTGCGCGGCGCCGCCCTCAATCGGAAGAGGCAGCCGATATTGACGACCGCAATCCCGGCCCGCATATGTTAGCTAAGCTAGCTAAAGGCGATCCCGATGAGCGAAACTGTCAACATGCACCAAGCGAAGAGTTCGCTGTCGCGCCTCGTCGAGCGCGCGCTGGCCGGCGAGGAAATCGTCATCGCCCGCAACGGCGAGCCGCTCGTCAAGCTTGTCCCGGTGCCGAAGGAACGCAAACCGCGGGTGCCGGGACGGGGCAAAGGCAAGATTTGGATCGGACCCGATTTCGAGTTCACCGACGAAGAGATTACAGAGCTGTTTGAAGGGCCGCTGTGAGGCTCCTGCTCGACGGCAACGCGTTCCTGTGGTGGCGAGAGGGTTCGCGACGGCTGTCGCAGCGCGCGGCGGAAGAAATTCAAGACTCCGGCAGCGATATTGTCGTGAGCATCGCGACGCTGTGGGAAATCGCAATCAAGCGGGCGCTCGGCAAGCTCCAGTTTCTTGAGGATTTCCACGAGGTGATGCGCGATGAGGGATTTGCGCTGCTGCCAATCACCTACGGTCATCTTCACGCACTTGAAGCACTGCCACAGCATCATCGCGACCCGTTCGACCGGCTGCTGATCGCGCAGGCGCTGGCCGAGGGAATCCCGGTCGCCACGGCCGATCGGCGATTTGGCGCCTACGGGGTCCAGATCGTCTGGTAGCTATTCGGCGGCGTGGCGCTGCCGCAGCAGCGCCGTGGCGGGGCGATCGACGGCGCCATTCGGATCGAGTGCGACGCGGTAGAGACGCTCGGCCTCGTCGCGGTTGCAGATGCCGTCCA
>DATEKP010000062.1:0-7240 GCA_035277405.1 Allostellaceae bacterium
CACCCACAGATTGATCTGAAACGTGCCATTGCTCTGGCCGCGAAACGCCTTCGCCCAGGCGCCGACGCCGTCGGGAGGGGTGGTCAGCGCGCCGAAGCCGCCCATGCCGCCGCCATTGGCGACCGCGGCGGCGAGCGCCGCCGGACAGGCACCGGCCATCGGCGCCATCAGGATCGGCACGCGCAGGCCGAAGCGGCGGCAGAATTGAGCGGCACGCTCGCGGGGACTTGGGGTTGGTGGTGTGGAGGACATCCGTGGGCTCTCGGCTGAAAAGCCCCTCACCCTAACCCTCTCCCCGTAAACGGGGAGAAGGAACTTGCCGCCGCTCTCCCTCTCCCCGCTGGCAGGGAGAGGGCCGGGGTGAGGGGCTTGCGGCGGCGCATCATTTGGCGACTGGATGCGAGCCGTAGATCTCGCGCAGTCGGGTCTTCATGACCTTGCCGGTCGCGGTGTGCGGCAACTCGTCGAGGACGACGACATCGTCGGGCAGCATCCAGCGCGGGAAGCGCTCGCCGAGAAAGGCGATCAGCGTCTCCTTTTGCGGATGCCGGCCGTCGCGCGGCGTCACGATCAGCAACGGCCGCTCGCCCCAGCGCGGGTGCGGGACCGCGATCGCCGCCGCCTCGCCGACATCGTCGTGCGCCATGACCGCGTTTTCCAACTCGATCGAGCTGATCCATTCGCCGCCCGATTTGATCACGTCCTTGCTGCGGTCGGTCAGCCGCAGATAGCCGTCGGGATCGATCGCCGCGACATCGCCGGTGTGGAACCAGCCGTCCGGCTCGACCGCCGCGCGGGTCGCCTCGTCGTCCGCGAAATAGCCGCTGACGATCCACGGCCCGCGCACCAACAGTTCGCCGACCGCCTTGCCGTCATGCGGCAAGCTCTCGCCCTGGTCGTTGACGATCTTCATGTCGACGCCGAACACCGGGCGCCCCTGTTGCGCGCGGATCGCGAGGCAGGCCGCGTCGTCGAGGCCGCGATGCTTGCCCTTCAGCACCGCGGTGGTGCCGAGCGGGCTCATCTCGGTCATGCCCCAGCCCTGCGTCACCGCGATGCCGCGGCGGTCGAAGGCTTCGATCAGCGACGGCGGCACGGCGGCGCCGCCCGACAGGACGCGGCGCAACGTCGAGCAGCACGCGCCGGTCGCGGCCAGATGCGCCTCGAAGCCGAGCCATACGGTCGGCACGCCGAGGCTCATCGTCACGCCTTCCTCTTCGAACAGCGCGTAAAGGCTGGCGCCGTCGAGCCGCGGGCCGGGCAGCACCAGCCTGGCCCCGTTCATAGCCGCGACATAGGGCACGCTCCAGCCGCAGGCGTGGAACAACGGCACCACCGGGCAGACGGTGTCGCGGGCGGTGACCGGGATCGCGTCGGGCAATGACGCGCCGAACGCGTGCAGCAGCGTCGAGCGGTGGCTGTATAGGACGCCCTTCGGCCGGCCGGTGGTGCCCGAGGTGTAACACAGGGCCGAGGCGCTGAATTCGTCGAATTGCGGCCAGGCGAACCCGGCTTCGCTCTCGGCCGCGACCAGCTCGTCATAGGTCGCAACGGCCGGCAGGCCGGTTTCGGCCGGTTCGAGCAGCACGAAACGGCAATCGGCCGGCAGTTGCGGCCGCAGGCGCTCGACCAGCGGGACGAAGCTCGTTTCAATGAACAGCAGCCGGTCCTGCGCGTGGTTGACGATATAGACGATCTGCTCATCGAACAGGCGCGGGTTGATCGTGTGGCACACCGCGCCGATCCCCGAGACGCCGTAATAAAGTTCGAAGTGGCGGTAAGTGTTCCAGGCCAGCGTGCCGACGCGGTCGCCGGGTGCGATGCCGAGCCGCAGCAGGGCGCGTGCCAGGCGGCGCGCGCGGCGCTCGGCCTCGGCGTAGGTGTAGCGGTGCGTGCCGCCGTCGACGAGCCGGGAGACGATCTCGACATCGCCGTGGAAGCGCGCGGCGTGCTCGATTAGCGTCGATACCAGGAGCGGCTGCTCCGACATCAACCCGCGCATCTCTTCCTCCCGGGGCATGCTTTTGTTCGGCTATTGAAGTAGACCCGCGGCGGCGGCGATCTCAAGGCCGATCCGCGTCGGGCAGCATCTTGCGCAGGCCGGTGCCTCATGCGAGACAGCCGCGCATGCGCAAGCCGGATCTCTCCTCGACGCCGCCGATCTTGGCCGACAAACATTTCGCCGCGCCGTCATTATTCGAGCCGGCGAACCTGTTGCGCGAGGCGCGGCGCCAGAAGGGATTGCCGGAAGCCGACATCCCGGCGATCTGCATTCTCGACCCCGATGGCGACATCCTGCGCATGCTGCGCCGCGAGGACCGCGCGGCGCTGTCACCGCACTGGGCCTGCTACCATACCGAGCTTTTCGAATTCACGGAGGGCGGGGAACGCTGCGGGATCATCGGTTGCGCCGTCGGCGCCTCGTTCGCGGTATTGCTCGCCGAAGAACTATTCGTCTCGGGCTGCGAATTGCTGATCAGCATGACGTCGGCGGGGCAGATCGCGGCGCGCGGGGACCCGCCCTATTTCGTCGTGATCGACCGGGCATTGCGCGACGAGGGCACCAGCTACCATTACCTGCCGCCGGCCGAGTTCGCCGACGCCGACCCGGCCCTCGTCGCGGCGGCGCTGGCAGGATTGCAGCAAGCGCCGGCGCCGGTGCATCGCGGGGCGACCTGGACCACCGACGCGCCATTTCGCGAGACCGAAGCCGCGATCGAGCGCTGCCGGGCGCGCGGCATCCTTGCCGTCGAGATGGAGGCGGCGGCGCTCTATGCGTTCGCGCAGGCGAAGCACAAGCCGGTGCTGTGTCTGGCGCACGTCACCAACCAGATGGCCGTCGAGAGCGGCGATTTCGAGAAGGGCGAGGCCGGCGGCGCTTATGCCTCGCTGGCGGTCATCGCCTCCGTCGCGCGGGCCTGGCGCGGAGGCGCCGGCCAGCGCTGACGGGGCGGACTTACTGCGCGGCGGCGCGCATCGGCACGTGCGCCTGGAGGAAGCTGCGTACCTTCCGGATCATGCGCTGCCGCAATTCCTCCGGCTCGCGCCACGGGAACACGGTGATGTCGGAGTTCGGCGCCAGCGAGGCGACATCGATCGAGGTCTGCAGCGGGTGCGACGGCGTGTCGTCCGGCAGTACCAGGATCGGCGTCCGGCAGTTCTTGATGAACTCGCGCGGCACGCTGTAGAGGAAATCCGGCTGCACGCGCCACAGGCTGTGGAAATATTTGTCGATCGTGTCCTGCGACACCTCGGGCCGGCGCTTCTTGAAATCGCCCAGCCAATTGTCCGTGCTGTGCCGGTACATGACGTCCGGATCTTCCGGCCGGTGCCCGACGGTCTGGTGGAAGACCGCTGCGACGACGCGCTGCTGTGCGCGCTGTAGCAATTTGCCGGCGAAGCAGCCGCCGATGCAGTAGCCCATAAAGAAGAACTCACGAATGCCGAGATGGTCCATCAACCCGAGCTGGTCGTCGGCAAAGGCATCCCACGCATTCTGCGTCGGCACTGGCCCCGTCGACTCGCCGCCATTGGCGTTGCGCTGGTCCATCGTGATGCAGCGGAAATCGTTCTTGAACTCTTCCATCGCGTTGATCGCGGCGGTCGGCCAGTTGCTGACCCGCGAGTTGAGTCCGCCGCCCGGGGTCACCAGCAATGGAAAACCCGACCCGGCCTCCTCGTAGCGGATGCGCACATCGCCTTTTTCGTAGAACGGCATCGCAATCTCTCCCCTGGTCAAGTGATCCGAGGCGCGATGTTAGCGCGCCGCGCAGCGCGCCGACAGGCGAAAACCCGCGTGACATCGCGCGGCGTTCGCGCGAGGCTTTCTCCCTTCCCCTTCGGAGACGCCCAGCCATGCTCGAACAGGACGTGATCGTCACGACGAAATACGGAAAGTGCCCATCTTTCGCGGTGTGCCCGGAGGCGCCCGGCGCTTATCCCGGCATCATCTTCTACATGGACGCGCCCGGCATCCGCGAGGAGTTGCGCAACATGGCGCGGCGCATCGCGCGCCACGGTTATTTCTGCCTATTGCCCGACATGTATTACCGGCTCGGGCACTTGCGCTTCGACGTGCACCGCCGCGACGACACGATGTTTCAGGTCATCCGCGGCGCGATGAACAGCCTCACAAATGCTCTTGTCATGGACGATACCGGCGGCTGGATCGGCTGGCTCGACGCGCAGGACAAGTGCAAGCCGGGCCCCTTGGGCTGCGTCGGCTACTGCATGAGCGGCATGCACATCACCAACGCCGCCGCGTTCTACCCGCACCGCATCGCCTCGGCGGCCTCGCTCTACGGCGTCGGCATCATCACCGACAAGGAAGACTCGCCGCACCTCTTCCTCGACCGCGTCAAGGGCGAACTCTATTACGCCTTCGCCGAGACCGACCGATCCGTGCCGCCGCACATCCCGGGCGAGCTGAAGGGCCTCCTCGAAAAGCACCGCATCAAGCACGAGCTCAAGGTGTTTCCCGGCACCGAGCACGGGTTCGCGTTTCCCGAGCGGGCGATCTACAACACGCTCGCTGCCGAGGAGACCTGGGACAAGATGTTCCAATTGTGGGACCGCACGCTGAAATAGGCCCACCGGCCCCTCACCCTGCCCCTCTCCCCGTATACGGGGAGAGGGAACGCGGCCGAACCGCCGGTTCAGTCCTCCCTCTCCCCGCATGCGGGGAGAGGGCCGGGGTGAGGGGCATTCACCAATTCTCGAACGAATGAGTGACCATCGATGAAACTCCGCCATGCCGCCGCCTCGCCGTTCGTGCGCAAGGTCATGGTCGTCGCGCATGAACTGGGCCTCGCCTCGCGCATCGAGCTGGTGCCGACGACGGTCAGCCCGGTGCAGGCCAATAACAGCCTCGCCGCCGACAACCCGCTGATGAAGGTACCGGCGCTCATCACCGATGACGGGCAGGTGTTGTTCGATTCGCCGGTGATCTGCGAATACCTCGACACGCTCGCGGGCGGCCACCGCTTCTTCCCGGCGTCCGGGCCGGCGCGGTGGACCGCGCTGCGCCAGCAGGCCTTGGGCGACGGCATCCTCGACGCGCTCGTCCTGTGCCGCTACGAGACGACGCGTCCCGAGGACAAGCGCTGGAGCGGCTGGACCGACGGGCAGATGAAAAAGGCGCACCAGGGCCTTGCCGTGCTCGATCGCGCGGATCTGTCGGCGCCGCGCACGATCGGCCTGGTGACGTTCGGCTGCGTCCTCGGCTATCTCGATTTCCGCTTCCCCGAGGACGGCTGGCGCCGGCGCCATCCGAAGCTCGCCGCCTGGTACAAGGACGTCGAGCAGCTGCCCTCGATGCAGGCGACAAAGCCGCCGCAGGCGTAAGCGCCGGGACGGCATCGCCGCCAAACATGCGCGTGCTGCATGTGATCGCCGGTGCCGCCGCGGGCGGCGCCGAGACGTTCAGCCTCGATGCGATCGCCGCCCTGGCCGAACGCGGGGTCGTGCAGAAGGTCGTCTGCCGGCCCCATCGCCAAGCCGTTGCCCGGCTCACCGAGTTGTCGATCCCCTTCGAAACCTACGGCTTCGCCACCGCGGCGCGGCTGCTTGGCGGGCCGGCGATGGTGCGCCGGCAGGCGGCAACCTGGCGGGCCGATCTGGTGCACGCCTGGATGAGCCGCGCCGCGTCGTTTGTGCCGGCGGGAATGCCGTGTCCGGTCATCGGCTGGCTCGGCGGCTACTACAACCTCAAATATTTCAAGACCGCCGATTACCTGGTCGGGGTCACGCCGCGCATCAGGGATTACCTGATCGCGCACGCCATCCCGCCCGACCGCGCCTTGGTCTGTCACACCTTCGGCACGCTGCCGGATTCGCCGCCGGTCAGCCGGCAGGCGCTCGGCGTCCCCGAAGGCGCGCTGCTCCTGCTGGTCCTGTCGCGGCTGCATTGGAAGAAGGGCATCGACACCGCGATCAGGGCTCTCGGCGATCTGCCCGAGGCGCATCTCTGCCTCGCCGGCGAGGGCCCTGGCCGGGGGGAGTACGAGCGGCTGGCAGGCCGGCTCGGCTGGCCGGAGCGCGTGCATTTTCTCGGCTGGCGCTCGGATCGCCGCTCGCTGCTGGACGCATGCGACATCTGCCTGTTGCCGAGCCGCTACGAGCCGTTCGGCACGGTCATCGCCGAAGCCTGGTCGATGCGGCGCCCGCTGGTGGCGGCCTTGGCCGACGGGGCCCGGCAGTATGTGCGCGATGGCGATAACGGCGTGCTGTTTCCGGTCGACGATGCGGCGGCGCTCGCCGACTGCATCCGGCGGATCGCCGGCGATCCTGCGCTGGCCGCGCGGCTCGCCGAAAACGGCCACCGCGATTATCGCGCCAATTTCACGCGCGACGTGGTGACCGGCAATCTGCTCGCGATCTACCGGAGGATCGCGGGCGGCGCGCCGGTCGCCTGATCCTCGCCCAGCAGCGCATCCCAGCCAGCGATCAACCTTGCGCCGGGCAAGGCGGTCAGCGGGTCGGCCTGCAGGATGCGCACGCGGCGGCCGCGCGGCGCGATCCGCCGCGGATCGGAGGCTGGCGAGAACAGCACCAGCGAGGGACAATCGACCGCGGCCGCCAGATGCATCGCCCCGGTATCGTTGCCCACAGCGCCGACCGCGCCGCGGGCCAGATCGGCGATGTCGCCGAAACCGGTCCGGTTGCACAACCCGACCGCGCCGGGGCATTCGCGCAGGATGGCATCGATCTGTTCGCGCTCCGCATCTGTGCCGATCAGGACCGGCGCGATCCCTTGGCCCAGCAGATGCCGCGCCAACGCCGCGAACGCGGCGACCGGGGCGCGTTTCTCCGGCCGGCGCGGCGCGCCTCCCGGCACCAGCAGCACGTAGGCCGGCGGCAACGCGAAACGGCCAACGTCGCCGGTGAGCCAACTGAAATCCGCCGGCAATGATTCGGCGATGCCGGCGGCGGCGAGCTGCTCCTCCAGCCGGTCAGCAATGTGCCGGCGGTCGGCCGGATCATCGCGCACGAAATGCGAGCATCCGGGGATGACACCCGACCATTCGATTTCCCGGCCGCCGCCGAGCACGCGATAGAGGACCGCCGTGCGCTGGTTGCGTTGCAGGTCGTAGACCCGGTCGAAATGACCGCGCCGCAGTTGCTTGGCGACCCGCAACCAGCGGCCAATCCGCCAAGGCTTTGGCCGCTTGTCGGTCATGACGTCGTCGAAATAGGGGCTGGCGGCGAGCAATTCGCGAAACGGCGGCGTCGTCAGCGCCGT
>DATEKP010000063.1:0-2015 GCA_035277405.1 Allostellaceae bacterium
GAGAAATGCCGCATTGGCGAGGACGAAGCGATCCGGCGCGGCGCGGCGCCGCGGCCGGGCGTTTGCCTGCCGCCGGCGCTCAGTCCGCGCGGTCGGCGAGCGACAGCAGCGTGGCGTTGCCGCCGGCCGCGGTGGTATCGACCGACACCGTGCGCTCGACCGCGAAACGGTGCAGATAGCGCGGGCCGCCGGCTTTCGGCCCGGTGCCGCTCAAGCGCTCGCCGCCGAACGGCTGCACCCCGACGACGGCGCCGATCATGTTGCGGTTGACATAGGTGTTGCCGACCCCGAGCCGACCGAGGATATGGCTCATCGTGCCGTCGATCCGGCTGTGGATGCCCAGGGTCAACGCATAGCCGGTGGCGGCCACTTCGGCCAGCACGGCGTCGAGCCGCTCGGCCGGCCAGCGGATCACGTGCAGGATCGGGCCGAATACCTCGCACTCCAGCCGCGCCGCCGAATCGATTTCGAAGGCCCGCGGCGCGAAGAACATGCCGTTCTCGGTGCCCGGCGGCAGCTTGCATTCGTAAATGAGCCGCCCCTCGCGCGTCATGCGCTCGGCGTGGCCCTGCGAGGCCTCGCGCGCCGCCGCGTCGATGACCGGGCCGACATCGGTCGCCAAGAGCGCCGGGTCGCCGATCCGCAATTCCGCCATCGCGCCCGCCAGCATCGGCAGGATGCGGGGGGCGATGTCGTCCTGCAGGTAGAGCAGACGCAGCGCCGAACAGCGCTGGCCGGCGCTGTCGAAGGCCGAGGTCAGAACGTCGGCGACCACCTGCTCCGGAAGTGCCGACGAATCGACGATCATCGCGTTCTGGCCGCCGGTCTCGGCGATCAGCGGCACGATCGGCCCCTCCCGCCGCGCCAGCGCCAGGTTGATGGCGCGCGCCGTCTCGGTCGAGCCGGTGAATGCGACGCCGGCAATGCGCCGATCGGCGACCAGCGCGCCGCCGACCGTGGCGCCGTCGCCCGGCAGGAGATGCAACGCGTCGGCCGGAATGCCGGCAGCGAGCAGGTGGCGCACCGCCGCCGCCGCGACCAGCGGCGTCTGCTCGGCCGGCTTGGCGATGACGGCGTTGCCGGCGGCGAGCGCCGCGGCGACCTGGCCGGTGAAGATCGCCAGCGGGAAATTCCACGGCGAGATGCAGAGAAAGACGCCGCGCCCGGACAGCGCCAGGCTGTTGCGCTCGCCGGTCGGGCCGGGCAATGCCTCGGGCAGCGCGAAATCGGCGCGGGCGCGCGCCGCGTAATAGCGCAGAAAATCGCACGCCTCGCGCACCTCGGACAGCGCGGCCGGCAATGCGCGTCCGCCCTCGCGCACGATCATCGCCATCAATTCGGCGCGGTGCTGCTCATAGAGATCGGCGGCACGCTCCAGCCGGGCGGCGCGCGCTTCGGCCGGGGTCGCGTCCCACCTCGGCGCGGCCTGCGCGGCGCGGGCCAGCGCCTGTTCGATCGCGGCCGCATCGGCCTCCGTCACGCTGCCGATCCGGCGGCGGAGGTCTGCCGGATCGAACGCCGGCTTCTCGGCGCCTGCCAACTCGATGCCGCCGACGATCGGCCCTGCCCGCCATTGCTGCCGCATCGCCGCTGCCAGCCCGTCGCGCAATGCGGCGAGTGCCCGCGGCTCGGCGAGGTCGATCCCCCGCGAATTCTTGCGCAGCGGCGCGTAGAGATCGCGCGGCAGGGGGATTCGCGGGTGCGGCTTGTCGGGCAGGCAGGCGAGCCGCGCCAGCGGGTCGGCGACGATCTCGTCGACCGGCGCGCGCTCATCGACGATGCGGTTGACGAACGACGTGTTGGCGCCGTTTTCCAGCAGCCGGCGCACCAGATAGGCCAGCAGGTCCTCATGCCCGCCGACCGGGGCGTAAACGCGGCACGGCCGGTTCATGCCGTCGGGGCCGACGATCTGGTCATAGAGCGCCTCGCCCATACCGTGCAGCCGCTGGAACTCCCAGTCCTCGCGCCCGCCGGCGAGTTCGAGGACGGCCGCGAGGGTATGGGCATTGTGGGTC
>DATEKP010000064.1:0-2528 GCA_035277405.1 Allostellaceae bacterium
ATGCCGAGCGGCCCCGGCCGCGCGCCAGCGCTATCCGCCATTCGCGCCTTTCGGCTGGCAGATCGCCCGGCTCGAATCGGCGCGGATGAAGGCGACGATGTCGTCGACCGGGCCGATGCCGGCGAAGCGCTCGGCCATTTCGTTGACGCGATCGCTCAGCGTGCCGTCGTCGGAGAACAGCAGAGTGTATGCGCTGCGCAGCCCCTGGATGTCTTCGCGGCTGAAGCCGCGGCGCTGCATGCCGACGATGTTGAGGCCGGTCAGCCGCGCCCGGTCGCCCATCACCTGGCCGTACGGAATGACGTCGCGTTCCACACCCGACATGCCGCCGACCATCGCGTGCCGGCCGATGCGCACGAACTGGTGCACCGCAGACAGCCCGCCGACGATCGCGTAGTCCTCGACGGTCACATGGCCGCCGAGCGTGGCGTTATTGACGAGGATGACGTGATCGCCGATCCGGCAATCGTGCGCGACGTGCGCGCCGGCCATCAAGAGACAATGGTCGCCAATCCGCGTCACCATGCCGCCGCCCTCGGTGCCCGGGTTGACCGTGACGTATTCGCGGATCGTGTTGTGGCGGCCGATGACGAGCGTTGAGGCTTCGCCGCGGTATTTGAGGTCCTGCGGCTCCAAACCGATCGAGGCGAACGGGAACATACGGGTTCCCTCGCCGACGCTCGTCCGCCCATCCACGACGACATGGGCGTGGAGGCGCACCCGCGGGCCGAGCGCGACGGCTTCGCCGACAATGCAATAGGGGCCGATGACGACATCTTCGGCGAGCTGGGCGCCCGGCGCCACGATCGCTGTCGGATGAACTTCCGGCATGCCGGCTAGTTGTCGAGGATCATTGCGGCGAACACCGCTTCCGCCGCGAGCTGGCCGGCGACCTCGGCGCGCCCCTCGAATTTCCACACATTGCCGCGATGGCGCTGCTTGGCGACGCGCACGCTGAGGCAGTCGCCGGGGAATACCGGCCGGCGAAAGCGCGCGTAATCGACGCTCATGAAATAGACGAGCTTGCCTTCCGAATCCGGCCCCAGCGTATGCACGACCAGCACCGCCGCGGTCTGCGCCATCGCCTCGATGATCAGGACGCCCGGCATCACCGGACGCGCCGGAAAATGGCCCTGGAAATACTGCTCGTTGATCGAAACGTTCTTGATGCCGGTGGCGCGCTGGTTGGTCACCACATCGACCACCCGGTCGATCATCAGAAACGGGTGGCGGTGCGGGATCATCTCCATGATCCGCTGCACGTCGATCTCGATCGCCTGCTCAACGGCGCAGCCGGGGCCGCTCATCCCCGGTCCTTTTTTGTCGCGAGCCGCTGCAGCACCGCGGTCTGCCGCAGGAACGACGCCATCGGTACGGCCGGAGTGCCGCCGACCGTCTCCCCGGCGGCGACGTCGCGCATCAGTCCCGCCTTGGCGGCGATCCGTGCGCCGCTGCCGATGTTGAGATGGCCGGCAAGCCCGGCCTGACCTCCCGCCATGACAAAATCGCCGAGCCTGGTGCTGCCGGAGACCCCCACCTGACCGGCCAGGATGCAGCCCCGGCCGAGCGCCACATTGTGCCCGATCTGCACCAGATTATCGATCATCGTGCCGGCGCCGATCACCGTATCATGTCCGGAACCGCGGTCGATCGTCGTATTGGCGCCGATATCGACATCGTCGCCGATCACCACTCGGCCGAGCTGCGGAATTTTGACCGGCCCCCGCGGGTCCGGGGCAAAGCCGAAACCGGGCTGGCCGATGCGCACGCCGGGGTGCAGCACGGCCCGCGCGCCGATCAGGCAGTGGCTCAGCGTGACATTGGCGCCGACCCGGCAGTCGTCGCCGAGTTCGACGCCGGCGCCGATCACGGAGTTCGGCCCCACCTGGCAGCGCGCGCCGAGCCGGGCGCCGGCCTCGATCACGACATTGGCGCCGATCGCGCAATCGGCGGGAACCTCGGCGGCAGGGTCGATGATCGCCGAGGGCGCCCGCCCCGGCCTTATCGGCGGCTCCGGGTAGAACGCCTGCGCCGCGCGGGCGAAGGCCTTGTAGGGCTCGCGGGCGACCAGCAATGCCATGCCGGCCGGTGCCTTGTCGGCCATCCGCTCGTCGACAAACGCGGCGCCGGCGCGCGATTGCCCGAAGGCCGCGACGTATTTGCGGTTTTCGAGAAAGGTCACATCGTCGGGGCCGGCGGTCTCCACCGGCGCGACGTCGCGGACCAGCCGAGCGCCATCGCCGGCGTTGCGCAGCGTGGCGCCGCTCAGGGCGGCGAGCGCGTCAAGCGAGTACGGCCCGGCTCGATCGAAGAAGCGGGGGTCCGCCATCGCCGCGCGTATCGGGGCCGGGCCGATGCCCTGGCCTATTTCTTCTTTTTCGCCGCCGCGTGGGCGGGCGTCGGAGCCGCCGCCGAACTCTCGGTCGGCGCCGGAGCGGCGAAATTGACGGTCAGCGTCGGCAGATCCTCGTCGAGCTTCTGCAAGACCTGATCCGTCACATCGTAACCATGGTCGAACAGCACGAGGT
>DATEKP010000065.1:0-2436 GCA_035277405.1 Allostellaceae bacterium
AACAGGCCGGTGCCGGGGATCAGGTCGAGGCCGAGGCCTTTGTAATGCGCGATTGTCGCCTGCTGCGGCGCCACCCCCTGACCGCAGATCATGTGGCAGCGCCGCTCCGTAGCGCTGTAGACGAGGATCGGCGCCTCGCCCAATGGCCCGTTCAAATGCGGCTCGACGACCTGCAACGTGAATCCGGCCGCGACCGCCGCGTCGAACGCGTTGCCGCCCTTTTCGAGCACCCCCATCGCCACAGACGACGCCAGCCAATGGGTCGTCGCGACGACCCCGAACGTGCCGCGGATCTCGGGCCGCGTCGTGAAACCGGGCATGGGCGCTTTCCTCCAAGGATTCGAAAAATGAGCACCGTGCGTCCTTCGAGACGCCCGCTGCGCGGGCTCCTCAGGATGACGGATTTGGTCGATGCCATCATCTACATACGTCATCATGAGGAGAGCTTCCGGCGAAGGCCGGGAGCCCGTCTCGAATGACGCACAAACGCCGATGCAGCTCCGGACCGAGACGCTTTCGACTGTCTATTCCGCGGCCGCCGCGGCGAGGCGGGAGCGGGCGTCGAACTCCTCGGCGACGCGGGAATCGGCGTCGAGCAGCGCGGCGGCGTCGATTTCGGCGAACTCGATCGCGCCCATCGCCGCGAACGCCTCCTGCACCTTCGGCCCCCACAGGCCGATATCCTTCACGGTCGGAACGATGCGGCTGAAGATGCGGCTGCGGAAGGTCTGCATCGTTTCCGACTGGTCGGTGATGCGCAGGCATTCCTCGAGCGGCAGCCCGAGGCGCTCCCACACCTCGCGCTGGTTAAAGCGGTCGCGCATCAGCCAGCAAGCATCGACGACGAACTCCTCGCGCTCGCGCCGTTCGGCGTCGCTGAGCTGCGGGTAATAGTCGCGCAACGCCAGCCGGCCGAATGCGACGTGGCGCGCCTCGTCCTGCATGACGTAGGCGTTGACCGCGGCGGCCAGCGGGTTCTTCGACTGGTCGCGCAGCCGCTGGAAGGCGGCCAGCGCCAGCCCCTCGATCAGGATCTGCATCGCCAGGTACGTCATGTCCCAGCGCGCGTCGGACAGGCCGCTTTCGAGCAATGCCTTGAGACCATGGGTGATCGGGTATGCCAGCTCGAACTTGTCGTGCAGCAGGCGCGAATAGGCTTCGACATGGCGCGCCTCGTCCATGACCTGGGTCGCCGCGTAGAACTTGGCGTCGAGGTTGGGCACGGTCTGCACGATTTTCGACGTGGCGATCAGCGCGCCCTGCTCGCCATGCATGAATTGCGAGATCTGCGACGCCTGCAGGTGATGCCGGACCTGCCGGCGCTCCTGCTCGGTCATGCGGTTCCAGATATCGGAGCCGAAAATGTGAATAACGCGGTCGTCGAGCAGCATCGGGTTTTCCGGGTCGAGGTCCTGTGACCAGTCGATGCGGCTCGCGGCGTCCCATTGCTGCTTCTTGCCCTTGTCGTAGAGCTGCAGCAGGCCGGCGCGGTTCTCGTCGTATTCCCAGGTGAAGCAGACCTCGTTGTTGCCCTCGAACCTCCACTCGGTCTGCTCGACCGGCATCGTGTAGCGGTAGGCGGTCGCCATGGCGGCGTCTCCCGGGGGAAGCTGCCGCAATTATATCGGCATTACGGCTCGCGGTTCAAAATCTCCACCGTGCCGGCGGCCGGATCGACGCGCAGCCGGTCGCCGGTATGGATCAGGTCGGTGATGTCGCCGTCGAAGCGGTCGAGCAGCGCGACGCCGGCGAAGGCGGCGCCCTGCGCCAGGATCGGGTTGACCCGATTGAACAGGAGGGCCAATGGCACGATGTGGCGCGCGGCCATGTCGCGCAGCATCCAGGCGGTGGCGACGCCGCCCTTCGCCTCATTCAGCACCAGGATGCGGCCATCGTAGCTCTGGCCGGCGAGGTCGTGGCTGGGCCGCGAGAAAATGCCGGCTTTGCGGTCGAGGTCGTAACGCGCGCTGAAATTGTCCTTGGCGACCAGCGCCTCGCCCTCGACCGCCGGGCCGATCCCCTTGTGGCAATGCAGCACAATCGACATCAGACCACGCGGCCGGCGACGGCCGAGGCGACGCAGCGTTCGAGGCTCGCTAGGGTCGGGCGGTAGCCGTAGCCGCCGATGATGTTGACGAGCTTTGCCGAATTGGTCATCAGCCGGCGCCAGCCATTGGCCTCGGCGAGTTCGCCGGCATAGCTCTGGTAGAAACAGATGCCGGCGGCGACGACGGCGCCCGCGGCCTCGATGCGCGCCGTCAGCCCCATTCGGTCGGCGGCGTGCTTGATCTCAGGCGAGGTCGTCACCAAGAGGGTCGTTTCGGCGTGCACGCGGCAGCCGTCGAGCGCGTCGGCGACTTCGGCCATCTCGACCAGCGAGAGTTGCGGCGCGGCGAACACGACGACATCAACCTTGTCGCCCTTCGCTCCATAGGA
>DATEKP010000066.1:0-2959 GCA_035277405.1 Allostellaceae bacterium
CGGCCGGTGCTGCTGGTGAGCCTGACGGCCTCGGCCGCGGCCTATCTCTGGCTCGGCTTCGCCGACGCCGCCTGGATGCTGTTCGCGGCGCGGCTCGCTGCCGGTGCCGGCGCCGGCAACATCGCGGCGGCGCAGGCCTATATCGCCGACGTGACGCCGCCCGAAAAGCGCGCCCGCGGCATGGGCATGATCGGCGCAGCGTTCGGCCTCGGCTTCATCATCGGCCCGGTGATCGGCGGCATCGTCGCCGGCGACAATATCGCCACCGCCGATCTGCGGACGCCGGGACTGATCGCCGCCGGATTGTCGGCTATCGCCTTTCTCGGCGTTGTCTTGCTGTTGCCGGAGAGCGCGAGCGGTCGCGCGGCTGTGGTGCGCGGCCGCATTGCGGCGGCGCGCGCCGCCTTGGCGCGGCCGATGCTGGCGCGGCTCTTGTTGATGTTTTTTCTGGTAATCCTGGCGTTTTCCGGCATGGAGACGACGTTCGCGTGGTGGGCGATCCAGCAGTTCGGCTGGGGGCCGCGCACGATCGGCTTCGTATTCTTTTATGTCGGGCTGCTGTCGGCGCTGATGCAGGGCGGGTTGATCGGCTGGTTGACGCGGCGCCTTGGCGAGGAGCGGCTGATGCTCGGCGGGCTGGCCTCGATCGCGTTCGGGCTGCTGGTGTTGCCCGAGGCGCGCGGCGTGCCGCTGCTGGTCCTCGCGCTGTCCGCCTTGGCGCTCGGCATGGGGGCGATGCAGCCGTCGATCAACAGCCTGATCTCGCGTCGGGCCGGGGTGGAGCGGCAAGGCGAGGTGATGGGCGTCGCGCAATCGGTCGGCGCCTTGTCGCGCGTCCTCGGGCCGCTCGCCGCCGGCGCGCTGTTCGGCGCGTTGGGCCGCAGCACTCCGTTCTGGTGGGGCGCGGCGCTGGTCACCGCCGCCTTGCTGCTCGGCTGGCAATTGCCGCGCCTCGTCGTACCAAGCCCAGAACCGCCGCCCGGGCCCGCCAAATGAACCCGCCCCTATGAGTCCGCATGGCCCGCGCCGCGTCGGGCGTTCGTCGATCGGCGGACTGCCCGAGCCGGACGAGCGCCTGCGCGAGGGGTTGCGCGCGCTGAAATCGCTTGGCCCCTATCTGTGGCCGCGCGACTCGTGGGAATTGCGCGCGCGTGTCGTGCTGGCGGTGGCGCTGCTCATCGGCGGCAAGCTGGTGACGATCGCGATCCCGTGGTTCTACAAGCACGCGGTCGATGCATTGGCCAACCCGAACGCCGCGCTGATCGCCGTGCCGGTCGCGGCGATCCTCGCCTACGGCCTGGCGCGCGTCTTGTCGCAGGGCTTCAACCAGCTGCGCGACGGGGTCTTCGCCAAGGTCGAGCAGCGCGCCGTGCGGCGGATCGCGCTGTCGGTGTTCCGCCATATCCACGCGCTGTCATTGCGCTTCCATCTCGAACGCCGCACCGGCGGGCTGGCGCGCGCGATCGAACGCGGCACCGCCGGCATCGAGTTTCTGTTGTCGTTCATGCTGTTCAACATCGTGCCGACGGTGTTCGAGATCGCCGTCGTCTCGGCGATCCTGTGGCGGCTCTACAACTGGCAGTTCGCCGTCGTCACATTGGCGACGATCCTCGTCTACATCGCCTTCACGTTCATCGTCACCGACTGGCGGGTGCGCTTCCGGCGCGAGATGAACAACCGCAACACCGAGGCCAACACCAAGTCGGTCGATGCGCTGCTGAATTACGAGACGGTCAAATATTTCGCCAACGAGGCGCACGAGGCCGAGCGCTACGACCGCGCGCTGGCCGCCTACGAGCGCGCCGCGGTCAGGAGCCAGACGACGCTGTCGCTGCTCAATATCGGCCAGGGCGCGATCATCGCCGGCGGGCTGATCGGCGTCATGATTCTGGCGGCCGAGGGGGTCGCGGCGCGGGCGATGACGGTCGGCGATTTCGTGCTGGTCAACACCTACCTGATCCAGCTCTACACGCCGCTCAACTTCCTCGGCATGGTGTACCGCAACATCAAGCAGTCGCTGACCGACCTCGAACAGATGATGGGGCTGCTGAAGATCCGCCCCGAGATCGAGGACCGGCCGGCGGCGCCGGCGCTGGTCGTCCGCCGCGGCGCCGTCGCCTTCCGCCATGTCGATTTCCGCTACGACCGGCGCCGGCCGATCCTGCACGATGTCGATTTCGCCGTGCCGCCCGGCGCCAAGGTGGCGATCGTCGGCCCGAGCGGCGCCGGCAAATCGACGATCGCCCGTCTCTTGTTCCGTTTCTACGATGTCGATGGCGGCGCGATCGAGATCGACGGGCAGGATTTGCGCGAGGTCACCCAGGACAGTCTCCGACGCACGATCGGCGTCGTGCCGCAGGACACCGTGCTGTTCAACGATACGATCTACTACAACATCGCCTATGGCCGCCCGGGCGCCGGCCGCGCCGAGATCGAGGCGGCGGCGCGCCGCGCCCACATCCACGACTTCGTCGCGGGCCTGCCCGACGGCTACGAGACAATGGTCGGCGAGCGCGGGCTCAAATTGTCGGGCGGCGAGAAGCAGCGCGTCGCGATCGCCCGCGTCGTGTTGAAGGCGCCGCCGATCCTCGTCTTCGACGAGGCGACCTCGGCGCTCGACACCAAGACCGAGCGCGAGATCCAGGGCGCGCTCGACCGCGTCGCGGCCAACCGGACGACAGTCGTGATCGCCCACCGGCTGTCGACCATCATCAATGCCGACGAGATCATCGTCCTCGACCATGGCCGCATAGCCGAGCGCGGCACCCACGCCGGGCTGCCGGACGGCTACCAGACCCTCGTCGGCGAGCGCGGGCTGAAGCTCTCCGGCGGCGAGAAGCAGCGCGTCGCGATCGCCCGCACCATCCTCAAATCGCCGCCGATCCTGCTGTTCGACGAAGCGACCTCGGCGCTCGATTCCAGGACCGAGCGCGAGATCCAGGCGAACCTGATGGAGATC
>DATEKP010000067.1:0-6007 GCA_035277405.1 Allostellaceae bacterium
CGGGCAATGGGGGCCGCCGGTGCCGGAGACCGCCGGCGACGCGGTGCCGCTCGCCTTCGCGGCGCAATGCGCCGCGCTGCTCGCCGCCGCGCCGCAGGTCGCCTCCTCGATCATGGGCCTCTTCCCGGAGACTTTCGTTGCCGAATTGAAGGCGCGCGGCATCGCCTGGTTCGCCTGCGCGACCACCCTCGCCGAGGCGAAGGCCGCCGAGGACGCCGGCGCCGACGCCATCGTCGCGCAGGGCTTCGAGGCCGGCGGGCATCGCGGCGCCTTCGATGCGGATGCGGCCGAGCGGCAGCTGGTCGGGCTGTTCGCGTTGGTGCCGCGGCTCGCCGACAAATTGTCGGTGCCGATCATCGCCGCCGGCGGCATCGCCGATGGGCGCACGGTCGCCGCGGCGCTGACCCTCGGCGCCAGCGCGGTGCAGATCGGCACCGCCCTGTTGCGCTGCCCGGAAGCGGCGACCAACACGGCCTGGGCCAATGCGCTGGCCGAGCTCGAACCCGAGGCGACGATGGCGACGCGCGGCTTCTCCGGCCGTCTCGGCCGCGCTGTCACGACCGACTACGTGCGCGCCGTCGCGGACTCACACGCCCCGCCGCCGGCGCCCTACCCGGTGCAGCGGGCGCTGACCGCGCCGATGCGCGATGCGGCGGCCAAGGCGGGCGATGTCCAGCGCATGCAGGCCTGGGCCGGGCAGGGCGCGGCGCTGGCTCGCCCCGAACCCGCCGCCGATCTCGTCCGACGAATGTGGGACGAGGCGCAGATGCTGCTGCCTGCCGGATGATCTGAAGCCGTCCAGCGCTTGCAATCGGGCCAAGTGCAGCGTATCTATTCCGTATACACGACCCGACGCGTAGTGTTCCGATGCAAACCGCCATCGGTAAGTGGGGCAACAGTCTCGCGCTGCGGCTGCCCCGCAGCGTCGTTGCCGAGTTGCGGTTGCACGAGGGGACGTCAGTCGAGCTGCACACCGAGGCCGGCGCGCTGGTGATCAGGCCGGCGCGGCCGAAATATCGTTTGGACGAACTGCTGGCGCAGATCAACCCGACTAATCTGAACGGTGAAGTCGATTGGGGGCAGCCGCAGGGGGAAGAAGCGTGGTAGCTGGCCGGCCGGCGTATCAGCCCGACCGCGGCCATTTTGTGTTTCTGAATTTTACCCCACACGCAGGCAGTGAGCAGGGCGGGCGGCTAACGGCGCTGATCCTGTCGCCACTCGCCTACAACATAGCCACCGGTCGCGCCTTTGCCTGCCCAGTCACCGATCAAGTGAAGGGCAGCCCGTTTGAGGTGCGCGTCCCGCCGGGAGGCCGGCTCACCGGGGTCATTCTCGCCGATCAGGCGCGAAACCTGGATTGGCTGGCGCGAAATGTCGAGTTCGTCAGCGTTGCCGACCGCGGGACCCTACTGGAAGTGCTGGCCCGGCTGGAAGCGATCCTGCAAATTGCCCTCGACCCCGCATCGTCATGAGGACCACAGACACCAACGCCCCGACCCTGATTACCGACAGCGAGGCGCTCGCCGAATTTTGCCGGCGCCAACAGGGCGCCGATTTCGTCGCGATCGACACCGAATTCATGCGCGAGCGCACCTATTGGCCGGTCCTCTGCCTTGTCCAAGTGGCGGGACCGGAGGAGGCGGCGGCCGTCGATGCGCTGGCGCCGGGGATCGATCTGCGGCCGCTCCTCGCGCTGATGGCCGATCCGGCATTGCCCAAGGTGTTTCACGCCGCGCGGCAGGACCTCGAAATCTTCTTCCAGCTGTCGGGACAGGTGCCGCACCCGGTGTTCGATACGCAGGTCGCCGCGATGGTGTGCGGCTTCGGCGATTCGGTGAGCTATGAGACCTTGGTACGGCGGTTGGCGCACACCGGGCTCGATAAGGCGTCGCGCTTCACCGATTGGGCGCAGCGCCCGCTGACGGCGCGGCAGATCGAATACGCGCTGGCCGATGTCGTGCATCTGCGCACGGTCTACGCACGGTTGCAGCAGATCCTCGGCAAAAACGGGCGCTCGCTGTGGTTTGCCGAGGAGATGGCCGGCCTCGTTGACCCGGCGATCTACCGCAATGAGCCTGACGCGGCGTGGCGGCGCTTCCGCCTTCGCGGGCGGATCGATCGCCGCTTTCTCGGAGTGTTGCGTTCGCTCTCGGCATGGCGCGAGACCGCGGCGCAGCAGCGCAACCTGCCGCGCGGGCGCATCGTGAAGGACGAGGCGGTGCTGGAGATCGCCGCCCATGCGCCGAAGAGCATCGAGGCGTTGGCGCGCACCCGCAGCCTCGGCCGCGGTGTCGCCGAAGGCAAGCTCGGCGGCGAAATTCTCGAAGCGGTGGGGCGCGGGCTGGCCGACCCGAGCCCTCCGCCGGCCCCGCCGGCCAAGGCCGAGCCGCCGCCCGGTATCGGGCCGCTGATCGAGCTCCTGCGGGTGTTGCTGAAGCAGCGCTGCGAGGATTTTCAGGTGGCGCAAAAGCTGGTCGCCTCGGCCGACGATCTCGAGGCCATCGCCGCCGACGACCATGCCGACGTGCCGGCGCTGTCGGGCTGGCGGCGCGACATCTTCGGCAACGACGCGTTGGCGCTGAAGCACGGCCGCCTTGCGCTGACCGCCGGCAAGAACCGTATCGAGCTGGTGCCGTTGCCGGCGCGCAATGGGGCTTAGCCCCAATCCCGTCATGCCCAAACGTGATCCGGGCATCTGCGCAGATATTTCACAGCGATCGCATAGGATAGATGGCCGGGGTCATGCCACGGTTTAGCAAGTTTGGGGTCCCTGCGAAGGCAGGGACCCATGGTTCCGGCGGACGGACGGCGGAAAAATGGGTCCCCGCCTGCGCGGGGACCTAGTCTAGCAGAGTGAGGCCGGTGAGCTTCGCGCCCAAACTGTCAACCGGACAGCCGTGGGTCCATGCCCGATCATGACGGACTTGCTGTTGTAAAAATAATCGCCGCTCTCAATCCGCGGCATTCTCCGCCGCAAATCGGTGGAGATCGGCGAAGAGGTCGGGATCGGTGACGACGCGCGGGACCTTGTTCTGGCTGCCGAGGCGGCCGCGCCGGCGCATCCATTCGGCAAAACCGCCCGGTCGCAGCACGGCCAGTCGTGGCGGCAGCATGCCGAAGCCGCCGGCGCGATGTGCGCCATAATCGAGATTGCGCCGCGTCAGGTCGGCGTCGAGCACCGCGACAAACCGCGCGCGTTCGGACGCCGCCACCTGACGCTCGAATTCGACCACGTAAAGGTGCCGGCCGAGTTCGCCCGAGCGTTCGGGGTAGAGCGCGCCGACCGCGAAATCGCGGATGCCGGCGCCGATCGCCGCGGCGGCCGCCGCGACCGCCGCCTCGACCTCCTCGCCGGTCAGGTGCTCGCCGAACGCCGAGAGCGTGTAGGACAGCCGCCCCGTGACGACGAGGCGCGGCGGATTGCGATCGACGAAGCGCACAATGTCGCCGACGATGTAGGCCCACAGCCCGGCGCAGGTGGTCAGCACCGGCGCGTAATCGACGCCGGTCTCGATATTGCCGAGCCAGTGCCGGGTCGGCGCGGAATTGCCGAGTTCGGCCACCGGCACGAACTCGTAGAAGATGCCGCGATCCGCGACGAGGCGCAGTCCATCGCCGTCGCCGCGGTCGGCGGCGGCGATGAAGCCCTCGCTTGCCGCGTAGGCCTCGCGCAATTCGGCCCTGCTGCCGGCAAGCCACTCCGCGAAGCGGCGGCGATAAGGCGCGAAATTTACGCCGCCGTGGATCACCAGCTCGAGGCCGGGGAAGAAATCGGCGAGCCGCGCACCCGGCGCGTTGCGCCGCCGCGCCAGTTCGTCGAAGAACAAGAGCAGCCAACTCGGCGTGCCGGCGATGCTGCGGATGTTGGCGGAAGGCGCCAGGTCGGCGAGCGCCGCCATCTTCTCGGCCCAGTCGGTCAGCCGGGCGATCGCCGACGGCGGAAACCCGAAGGGCCTTGCCCAGCGCGGCAAGGTCGCGGCTGCGATGCCGCTGAGATCGCCGCTCCTGACCCTCGGCGCGCGCTCGACGAGGTCGGTGCTGCCGCCGAGCAGCAGGTTGCGGCCGGCCAGCACTCGGCTGTGCAGGCGCCGGCGCAGGTGATGTGCCAATAGATCGAGGCCGGCGCGGCGGTTGGCGCGCAGCATCTCGCGGCTGACCGGGATGAACTTGGTGGCCCCGGTGCTGGTGCCGGAGGTCGCGGCGAAAAACGGCACGAGCCCGGGCCAGGTGCAATCGACGAGCGTCGGGAAAGAGGGCTGCCAATAGGCCGCCCAGAAATCCTCGTAGCGGCGCAACGGCACCGCCGCCTGGAATGCCGCGGCATCGCGCAACCGCGCAAAATCGTGCTCGCGCCCAAAGCGGGTCGCGGCGGCGCGGCGTACGAGACGCAATAACGTGCGTTCCTGCACGGCGGCGGCATCCTGGCGCGCCAATCGTCGGATCCGCGCCCGCGCGTACGCCCGCAGCAGCGGGGTCGCATCGATCACGGCTCCAGAACCGTGCGATGGCGAAACTGCGCCGCCATGGCGCCCGGATCGATGGGCACGGTCAGGTATTCGCCGCGGCGGAACAGCTCGGCCTGGTCGAGAAAGGCGGCGCTCCCCGGCGCGCCGTCCTGGCCGCCCAGGATAACGAGGCGATTGGCGTCGGGATCGGCGAGATCGAAGATGTAGCGGGCGTTGCTGCCAAAGCTGACAGCGTGGCGCTTCCAAACCAGCCCGTGCGCCGATTTCAGCACGGTGTCGTTGCTGCCGGGCCACCGCCAGTCGATATGGCAGTGACGCCGGCCGACCAGCGGCAACGCGCCGAGCGGGTGTGCGAGGCGCAGGCGATGCGCGCCGCCCCAATCGCGCAGCCGGCGCAAGGCCGGGCGCGCCGCGGCGAGCGCCGTTTCCAGCGATGCTTTCAATTGCGGGGGAGGCTGCCGGTCAATTTCCTCGGTCAGCAGCTTGCGGGCGTGCCAGACCGCACCGTAGATCGCGCGCCGGTGCGGCGGGATCGTCGTCGAGACGAGATGCGCCAGGACCAGTTCAAGCGCCAGCGCACCGGCCGATTCCGGCTCGTAGGCGCCGTCCCAGCCGGCCAGCGCGTCGTAGACCGGGCCGTGCCGCGACGGCGGGTCGAGCAGCGCGCACAGCCGGTCGCGCAACGCCAGCATCGCCGGGGCGGCGGCGTCGCGCTGCAGTGCGGCCAGTCCGTCGATGCCGATGCGCTCCGACGCCCAGAGCAGCGCATTCAGCCGCTCGACCCGGTCGCGTGGCGAGAACAGCCAGCCGATCGGCACATCGCCGTCCGGTGGGCGATCGTTGGCGGACGCGACAAAGCCCTGCGGCGGATCGATGTCGGCCGGGAAGTCGCCGGCATCGGAGCGGCTTGCCCACGCCGCCATCGCCGCCGTCGGCGAAACCAGGTCGGCCGGCGCCCGGGCCGGTCGCATGGGCAGCGATACGGCCGAGACGCGGCCGATATGGCCGGCAGCGTCGGCGAACACCAGGTTCTGCCCGGGCACCGCGATGCTCTCGGCGGCGCGGCGGAATTCCGCGGCATCGCGCGCCCGGTTGATCGCCAGCAACGCGCCGATCTCGTCGGACGGTTCGTGGCCGATCCAGCGCAGCGCCAGCATCTTACCGGCGGGGCCGGGGAACAGCGGCGCGTCGCTGACGATCGGGCCGTAATCGGTGTCGCGCAAGACGATCTCGCGCGGGCGCGACCAGCGCACCGGAAGCCACGCGCGCGTTTCGACGATCGCGCCCGCTGGCAGCTCCGACACGTCGAACAATTCGCTGCTCGCCGCGTGCAGGTTGGTGCCGCCCCAGGCGAGAAACGGGTTGCGGCCGATCATCATTGCCGGCACGCCAGGCGCCATCAGCCCGGCGACCCGGTAGGACGGCGAACGGTACGACGCGGCCAGCCACACGCTCGGCACCCCGACCGACAGATGCGGGTCACCCGCCACCCACGGCTGGCCGGTGGCGCTGCGACGGCCGGCGACCGCGACGGCGTTGCT
>DATEKP010000068.1:0-7688 GCA_035277405.1 Allostellaceae bacterium
CGCAACGCCGGCAGTTCGGCCGGACCGAGGCCGAACGCGCGGGCGATCTCGCGCGCGCTCGCCGCGTCGGGATGCCCGCGCAGAAACTCGACCAGCGCCGCATAGGACGGCAGCGCCCGGGCGGGGCGCGGATCGCGAGGACTACGGCGAGCCAAGTTCGGTCTTTCCCAGCATGAAGAAAAGGTAAGGTGATTCGATCCGATCGAATACTGCTCTAAAATGGGCAACGTTCGGCAGGAGACGGCGCGATGTTGCGGCAATGGCGAGGCGGGCGAGACAGGGCGCGGTGCGGCCGGCTGCTGTTCGCAGTCGCCGCGATGTGGCTGACGCTCGCCGCCATCCCGGCCGCGGCCCTGGCGCATGATGCGCCGGCGCCTCCCGCGATGGACAAAGCGATGAGCTCGGCCGGCTGGCTGCAGCGCGCCTTGATCCGGCTGGAGAACGAAGCGATCGGCGATGTCGCGATGCTGCCGGCGACGCCGGGCGCGATCGAACGCGAGTGGCGCACCTTCGCGCGCGACGGCTCGGCGTTCGGCGCGCTCGTCAATCTCGGCTGGGTCGCGCTGGCCGTCTGCCTCGCGCTCTTGGGTGAGCGACTGGCGGCGGATAGCCTCGGCCGCCGGGTGCGCCGCGCGGCGCGCAACCGCGCCGCCGGCCCGGGGATCGGCCACCTGCTGCTGCTGGCGCTGTGCGACGCGGTCGGCCTTGCCGCCTTCGCCGGCATCTTCGTGTTCAGCCGGCATTGGCTGACCGGGCGCGGCGTCACGATCGCGCTGATCGTGCTGGCCGGCAATGTGGTGATCCGCTGGCGCATCGCCGTCGCCGTCGTCGCCATCGTGCTGCGGCCGACCGAGCCGATGACCCGCCTGCTCGACATGCCGGACGAGGAGGCGCGCGGGCTGGCGCGCTTCTTCTCTGCGGCGATCCTGGCGATCGTCGCGTTGATCGGCTTTGGCCGCTACGGCCTGATCGACGAGGACAGCGGCGCCGCGCACATCGTCGCGCTGACCGTCGCGGTCGCGGTGTGCGCGCTCTACGCGCTGATCGTGTTCCGCGCGCGGCGGGTGGCCGAGGCGCTGATCGCCGGCTGCAGCGGCGGCGTGATCGGCGCGCTGCGCGCCGCGATCGCGCGCGCCTGGCTGGCGATCGGCCTGGCGCTGGTCGCCGCGCTGTTCGTGTTCTTCGTGTTCGGACTGTCGCTCGGCCTCCTCTCCTACTACCACGCCGGCATCTCGACCCTCGGCGTCGTGCTGGTGCTGCTGGTGCTCGAACGGCTCGCCGACAAGGGCTGGCGGCGCGGCGAGGTGCGCGAGTTCGCCGGCCCGGCCGGGCATACCGAGCGGCTGGTGGCGCACGGCGCGCGCCGCATATTGCGGGGCGTCGCGCTGCTCGCCGCGGCGACGACCCTGGCGGCGGTGTGGATCGACGCGATCGGCCTGTCCGAGACCGCCGCCTCGGCCGCTTTCTATTCGAGCCTCACGGCGTTCCTCACGCTGTTCGTCGCGTTTGTCGCCTGGGAATTGTCGCGGCTGGCGATCGACGGGCAGTTGCAGCGGGCCGGCGCCGGCCCGCGACTGCCGGGCCAGGACGATGATAGCGAGGCGGCGCCCGGGTCGCGGTTGCAGACCATCCTGCCGATGCTGCGCGCCGGCTTCGGCATCATCATCGCCGTCGTCGCCGCGTTGACCGTACTGTCGCATCTCGGCATCGACACCGCACCGCTGATCGCCGGCGCCGGCGTCTTCGGGCTGGCGATTTCGTTCGGCGCGCAATCGCTGGTGCGCGACATCATCTCCGGCCTCTTTTACATCTGGGACGATGCCTTCCGGGTCGGCGAATACATCGACACCGGCCGCCTCAAGGGCACGGTCGAGGCGCTCGGCATCCGCTCGGTCAAGTTGCGCCACCACAACGGGCCGCTGCACACGATCCCCTACGGCCAGCTCGGCGCCGTGACCAATCAGAGCCGCGATTTCGCGACGATCAAGTTCAACCTGCGCCTTGCCCCCGGCACCGATCTCGAACTGGTGCGCAAGACCGCGAAACGCATCGGCCTCGACCTGCAGGACGAGCCGGAGATCGCCGCCGAGGTCATCCTGCCGTTGAAGATGCAGGGGCTGGTCGAGGTCGCCGACAGCGCCGTCGTCGTGCGGTTCAAGTTCACCGCGCGGCCGGTCAAGCCGAGCTGGGTGCAGCGCGAATACCTGAAGCGCATCTACCGCGTCTTCGCCGAGAAGGGCATCGCCTTCGCCACCGGCACCTTGACCCTGCAGACCGTCGCCCCGCCCGACGCTCCGGCACTGCCGCCGCCATTGCTGGCGCTGCCGTCGGCCTCTGCGACGGAGCGGGCCGCCGCAATCGAGCGCAGCGCCGCGCCGCAAACCCAGCCGGCGTGAATGTGACGCCCTTGGCACCCCTTAGGTCGTTTGTGGCGGGCATGGCCCGGCCATCCACGAGACGGCGACGGGGTGCGGCGGCTCGTGGATGCCCGGCCCACGGCCGGGCACGAACGAGAGATGCAAGCGCAACTGGAACACAAAGAGTAATGACCGCCCTGCGGAGGGAGCGATGGACATCGGCGTCTTCTATTTCCCGGTCGATTACGGCATCGACATCAGCGAACTGGCGGCCGCGCTCGAACAGCGCGGCTTCGAGTCACTGTTCGTCCCCGAGCACACCCACATCCCAGTGAGCCGCCGCACGCCGTTCCCGGGCGGCGGCGAGCTCCCGAAACGCTACGCCCACACGCACGACCCGTTCGTCGCGCTGTCGTTCGCTGCGGCGGCCACCAGGAAATTGCGGGTCGGCACCGGCATCGCGCTGATCCCCGAGCGCGACCCGATCGTCACCGCCAAGGCGGTCGCCAGCCTCGACCAGTTGTCGGGCGGCCGCTTCGTGTTCGGCATCGGCGGCGGCTGGAACGTCGAGGAGATGGAGAACCACGGCGCGCATTACGACACGCGCTTCCGGCTGATGCGCGAGCGCATCCTGGCGATGAAGGCGCTGTGGACCGCCGACGAGGCCGAATATCACGGCAAGATGGTCGAGTTCGACAAGGCGTGGTCGTACCCGAAGCCGGCGCAGCGGCCGCACCCGCCGATCCTGCTTGGCGGCGAGACCGACTACACGCTGCGCCGCGTCGTCGAATATTGCGACGGCTGGTTTCCGCGGCCGTCGCGCGGCTGGGACGTGCGCGCGGAAATCGCCCGGCTGCACCGCATGGCCGAAGGCGCCGGACGGGACCCGAAGAGCCTGTCGATCTCGGTGTTCCGCGCGCCGGCCGACAAGGCGGCGCTGCAGCGGTATCGCGACGCCGGCATCGACCGCGCCGTGCTCGAAGTTCCCGACCGCGGCCGCGACGACATCCTGCGCCTGCTCGACCAATACGCGCCGCTGCTGGGATAGAGCCCACATGCTCGTCACCCCCGCGGAAGCGGGGGTCCAGGGGCGGCCGTTCGTCGGTCGCCCTGGATACCCGCTTACGCGGGAATGACGATTCCATGCGGTTGCACAATTGCCCTAACTTGTTGCGAACGCCGGGGCGTGGACGCAAGCTCCGCGTCGCGATCAATGCACATACTGGAGACCGGCCGATGCGGCTCAGCATTTTGGACGATTACCAGGGCGTCGCGCTCGCCATGGCGGAGTGGGCGCCGGTCAGGGCGCGCGGCGTCGAGATCGCGGTCGAGCGCTTTCCGTTCGCCGACGAGGACGATGTCGTCCGCTCGCTCCTCGACAGCGAGATCGTCTGCGCGATGCGCGAGCGCACCGCCTTCCCGAAGCGCATCGTCGATCGCCTGCCGAAGCTGAAGCTCTTGATCACCACCGGCATGCGCAACGCCTCGTTCGACATGGCGGCGCTCAGGGACCGCGGCGTCACGGTCTGCGGGACAGGCGGTCCGGGAGGCGGCAACGAGGACACTGCCGAACTCGCCTGGGGCCTCATTCTCGGCGCCGCCCGCCGCATCGCCGAGGACCACCAGTTCATGCGCCAGGGCGGCTGGCAGACCCGCGTCGGGCACCGCCTCGCCGGCAAGACATTGGGCGTCCTCGGGCTCGGCCGGCTCGGCAGCGCGGTGGCGCGGGTCGGCCTCGCCTTCAACATGAAGGCGATCGCCTGGAGCCAGAACCTGACCGCCGAGAAGGCCGCGGCGCAGAGGGTCGAGCGGGTCGAGAAGGACGAATTGTTCCGCCGCTCCGACGTGCTCTCGGTGCATCTGGTGCTGAGCGAGCGCAGTCGCGGCCTGGTCGGCGCGCGCGAGATCGGCCTGATGAAGCCGTCGGCGATCCTTGTCAACACCTCGCGCGGCCCGATCGTCGATACCGCTGCGCTGATCGCGGCGCTGCACGCCGGCCGGCTCGCCTATGCCGGGCTCGACGTCTACGACAAGGAGCCGTTGCCGATCGACGACCCGGTGCGCCGCGCGCCCAACGTGATCCTGACGCCGCATATCGGCTACGTCACCGACGAGAACTACCGCAGCTCCTACCCGCAGATCGTCGAGAACGTATTGGCCTTTCTCGACGGCAAGCCGGTGCGGGTGATCTAGGGCGTGTGGACATCCCGGCTCTGCTTGCTCCTCCCCTGCGAAGCGGGGGAGGGGGACCATGCGCAGCATGGTGGAGGGGGCATCGATCCGGGCGAAGCGCCCCCTCCGACGCGCTGCGTGCGCCACCTCCCCCGCCCGCGGGGGAGGAACAGAGGGTGAGCCGCGACCCGATCATCCGGCCGTCGCGTGACGACGACGTCGCCGCGATTGCGGCGATCTATGGCCATCACGTGCGGCACGGCGTCGCCTCGTTCGAGGAGACGCCGCCCTCGGTCGAGGAGATCGCGCGGCGGCGTGCCGCGATCGTCGCGCAGGGCCTGCCCTATCTCGCCGCCGAGCGCGCCGGACGGGTGGTCGGCTACTGCTACGCCGGCCCGTTCCGGCCGCGCGTCGGCTATCGCTACACTCTTGAAGACTCGGTCTATGTGGCGGCCGACGAGGTCGGGCGCGGCATCGGCCGGGCCTTGCTTGAGGCGGTGCTGGCGCGCGCGGCCGAGCTCGGCTACCGGCAGATGGTCGCCGTGATCGGCGGGCGCGAGACGACCGCGTCGATCGGTCTGCACGCCGCGCTCGGCTTCGCGCAGATCGGCATCCTGCCGGCGGTCGGCTTCAAATTCGGCCGCTGGGTCGATATCGTATTGATGCAGCGGGCACTGGGGCCGGGCAACACAAGCCTCCCCGAGTGATGCCGCGAGCCAGGAGGGCGAGATGGCCGAAGCCTTTGCAGACCCGCACACGATCCGCGGCTATCACGCCCACATTTATTACGACCCGGCCGACCGCACGACCGCGGAGCGGTTGCGCGAGGCGATCGGCCGAGACTTCTCGGTCGTGCTCGGGCGCTGGCATGACGAACCGGTCGGGCCGCATCCGACATCGATGTATCAGGTGGCGTTCGCGGCCGAGGAATTCGCCCGGCTGGTGCCGTGGCTGATGCTGAACCGCGGCGGGCTCGACGTCCTGGTGCATCCGCAGACCGAGGACGCCTACCGGGACCACGCCGTGCACGCGCTGTGGCTCGGCACCAAGCTGCCGCTGCGCCTCGACGTGCTGCGCCGCGCGCCGGCGTGACAGCTGCCTGACCCGGAGCGGCCTACCAGCTGCGCACCGGGCCGCAATCGACGTGCACGAAATCGGAGTGCGGGTAGTAGCCGACGCCGCCGCCGCGCAGGCTCATCGCCGCGCCGCGCACCTGTGACAGATCGCGCTGCTCGCAGCGCAAATCGATGGCCATGCCCTGGATGTGGTAGCTGTGCGCCGCGACGCCATTGTGCCGCAGATAAAGCATCCGGTTGGTGGCCGGCGAGCGGTAGCCGGAGATCACCAGAAACGGGCTGTGCGTGTCGAGGCGGCCGCGCATCATCCCCAACAGGTCGAGGACGCCGGCGTTCATCGGCCTGACCTCATTCGTATAATGGTCGCGCAGCACCCAGTTGATGTCGCGCACGGCGTCGCGGATGTAGTGCCCGTCGGCCCAATAGACCGTGCGCACCCATTCGCCGGTATGGGTGTTGTAGAGCGACACCGAGCGCGGCGCGAACGAGACGGCGGTCGAGGGTCTGACAAAGGCCACCCCGGCGGCGACCGCGGCGCCCGTCACCACGCGGCGGCGGGTCAACAGTGTCGATGACGGCATTGGCGGCTCCCCCCGAAACAATCCCCGGGGCCGCCATAGCACCGCTCTCCCGCTCAAACAACCCTGTTATGCGCTTTCACAGGGGTGGCAAGCGCGCTTTTCGTGCATTTTCCTGCCTCGGTTGATCGCGTGCTCCGGGTCTTCAGCCTTTGCGTTCGAGGGCCGGTGCGTGCGCCGCCATCGGCGCCTGCTCCATCGGATGGAGATGCTGCCAGACCTCCGCGTCGCGCTGGTAAACGTCCGGAACGAACTCGATTTTGCCGGCCGAATTGAGGAAGGCGGTCTGATAAACGATGTAGACCGGCATCGCCGCCGGCAGCGGCCGCGAATGCGTGCCGGTGATCGCGATCTCATGATCGACATAGGCGAGCGGCTGCTGCAGCAGCAGCGCGGCCAATTCGCGCGGGTGCTGCACCCGCACGCAGCCGTGGCTCTTGCGGCGGTCGGCGCGGGCGAACAGAAACCGCTCGGGCGTATCATGCAGGTAGACGTCGAACCGGTCGGCCATCTCGAATTTGAGCCGCCCCAAGGCGCTCGGCGGCAATTGCTCGATGCCGCCATTGCGCCGCCAGATCATGTGGTGGCGCGCGAGATAGCCCGGATCGCGGTCGAGCTTGGGCAGGATTTCGCTGCGCGCGATCGACGGCGGCACCAGCCATGGCGGGTGGAACAGGATGCTGTCGATCGTCGTCGCGAATTCCGGCGTCTGCTTGTCGAATTGGCCGACCACAACGCGCATCGCGGTGACCGGCCGGTCGGCGCGGTAGAGTTCGAGTTCGGCGGTCGCCGTGTTGACCCGGACGCGGTCGGGCGGCATCTGGCGCGGCAGCCAGCGCAGGCGCTCGAGGTTGATCTCGATCTCGCGCACGCGCGCCGCCGGGGTCCACTCAGCCGCCAGGCGCCGGCCGTCATGCGCCGCCGCAGGTTGCGGCTCCGGCAACGCCGTTCCGGCCTCCGTCCGATAGGCCTGCAACGCCTGCCGCAGCGCCAGGTAGGCGGCGGTATGCGGCGCCAGCGCCTCGACCGCGGATGCCGGGTCGGGGCTGGCGATCGCGCTGTCGAGCACCGCGGCGACATCGACCGGTTCCGGCCGCAAATCCTCGTCGTCCATGCGGATTTCGACCGGCAGCACGCCGCGCGCCAGCGCGTCGGCATAGGCGAGGAAAGCATCCGACAGCAGCAGTTCGCGGTCGAGCGGCGACAGCGCCGCCGGCGTGCGCAACAGCGCCGCGTGGAACAGCCCCGGGTCGAGGCCGTGCTCGCCGGCGCGCATCACCGCGGCGAGCAGCGCATTGGCCTGCGCCTCGTGGCTCGGCCACACCGGCTGATAATTGTGGGCCGCGTAGAACTGCCGCAGCAATGCGCCGTGCAGCTTCTCGCCGGCGATCGCGAGCCCGGCCGTGCTCTCGATGCGCTCGCGGATCGCTGTGTCGTCGGCCGGAGATGCGCCGCCCGGCTGCAGCGATGCCAGCATCGCCGCGGGGGCTTGCGGCAACTCGGCG
>DATEKP010000069.1:0-8532 GCA_035277405.1 Allostellaceae bacterium
CAGAGTTCGGCCGACCCGCCGTCGTGGTTTCATCCCGGGCGGGCGGGCCGGCTGCGGCTCGGCGCGAGCGAACTCGCGCATTTCGGCGAATTGCATCCGAACGTACTCGAGGCCTGTGGCGCCAAGGGTCCGATCGCCGCATTCGAGGTGTTTCTCGACGCCGTCGCGCTGCCGCGCGCGAAAGGTGCCGCGCGGCCGACGCTGCGGCTGTCGGTGTACCAGCCGGTCGAGCGCGATTTCGCCTTCGTGGTCGACCGCGACCTGCCGGCGGAGGCGCTGCTGCGCGCCGCCCGCGGCGTCGACCGCAGGCTCGTCGCCGCCATCCGTCTGTTTGACGTGTACGAAGGCCAAGGGTTGCCCGACGGCAAAAAGTCGCTGGCGATTGCGGTGACGCTGCAGCCGCGAGACGCGACCTTAACCGACACCGAGATCGAGGCATTCTCGCGTCGTCTTGTCGTGCAGGTCGAAAAGGCGACCGGCGGCACATTGCGCGGGTAGCGGCGCCGGCCGCGTCACACGAATGTGAGCGGCGGAACCACGCCGGCGGCGCCACCTGTCGTCTGTCCAAAAAACGGGGGAGGCTGCGATGCCGACGAGGATGACGCTCACCTTGGCCTGGGTCGTTCTGCTCGCGGCGCCGGCCGCGGCACAGAACCAGCCGGAGGGGACGCGGGTCACGGTTCGAGGCACGATCGAGAAATTCGCCGGGCACGATCTGTCGGTGAAAACGCGCGAGGGACCGGTCGTTGCGATCTCGCTGGCCGACAACTTCCGCGTCCGTGGGGTCGCGAAGCGCAGCCTGAGCGACATCAAGCCCGGCGATTATGTCGCCTCGGCGTCGGTCAAGGGCACCGACGGCCTGCTTCACGCGGTCGAAGTCCACATTTTCCCCGAGGCGCTGCGGAAGGTCGTCAAGGCCGAGCAGCGGCCGTCCGACTTGGTGTCCGGCGGGCTGATGACGAACGCGACGGTGACGGGCATCACCGACGCGCCGCACGGCCATGTGCTGAAGGTGACCTATGACGGCGGCTCGGCCGAGGTCGTGGTCGGCCCGGATACGCCTATCGTCACCTACGTTCCCGGCGATCCGAGCCTGTTGCGACAGGGCGCGGCGGTCTCCGTCCCAGCCCGCAAGATGCCCGATGGCACGTTGACCGCCGCCACCGTCACGGCGGAAAAGGATGGCGTCAAGCCGCCGATGTAACCCGCGTTCGGAGCCGCGCTTGTACCCTTGGAAGGACTATGGCGGCCGCACCTCGCCGCTGAAGCTGGCGGTGTTCGTCGCGCTGTTCGGCCCGGCGGCGTGGGTTGTGCTGTCGCTCGCGCTCGGCTGGCTGGAGCCGCGGCCCTACACCGCGGCGATCCGCGAAATCGGGCTGTGGACGATCCGCCTGATCTTCCTCGCCCTCGCGGTGACGCCGCTGCGCCAGGTCCTGCAGTGGCCGAAGTTGATCGAGGTGCGGCGCATGATCGGTGTTGCCGCCTGCGCCTACGCCCTCTGCCATCTGACGCTCTACACCGCCGACATGATGTTCGACCTGGCGCGGGTGGCGCGCGAGATCGTGTTGCGCATCTACCTGACAATCGGCTTTGCCGCGGTGCTGGGGCTGGCCGCCATGGCCGCGACCTCGACCGATGGCATGGTGCGCCGGCTCGGGCCGCGCAAATGGCAACGGCTGCACCGGCTGGTTTATCTGATCGCGCTGCTCGCGGTCGTGCATTTCTGCATGCAGTCGAAGCTCGATCTATGGGAGCCGACGATCATGGCCGGCCTCTACGCCTGGCTGATGGGCTACCGGCTGCTGACGGCGCGCTGGCTGCAGGCGCGGCTGCCGTGGCGCATCGCGGTGCGCGGGCGGCTGCCGTTCCTTTGGGTCGGGGCGCTCGGCATCGCCGCGGCGCTGTTGACGGCGCTCGGCGAGGCCGCGTATTTCGCATTCGCATATCATGCCGGTCCCGGCCGCGTCATCGCCGCCAATTGGTCATTGACGCTCGGGCTGCGGCCGGCGGCGGCGGTGTTCGGGATCGCGGCGGCGGTTCTGGCGGCGGGCGCGCTGCGCTCCGGGATCGGATTGCTGGCGCGGCGCCGCCCGCATTTCGCCTGATCCGGCGAGGCGAGGGCAATGGGTGATCGCGGCGCCCTGTTGCGCGAGCTGATGGCGGTGTTCGATGAATTGCCTGCGCCGTTGCGCGAGGCGATCAACTACGCGCCGGAGCCGCTCGACCCGAAGAGCCTGGCCGCGCTGTGCCGCCGCCACGGCGCCGGCAACGTGCTGGCGATGATCGAGCTGCGCCTGAAACGGCGACAGCAGCCGCCCAGAGCCTGATCCGCTCAGGCGCGATCACGTTCCGTCGTCCCCGCGAACGCGGGGATTCAGGGGGCAACCACCAGTCGCTTGCCCCTGGATTCCGCTTGCGCGGGAATGACGATACCGTTTTCTGGGACAGCGCTCTGAGTAACTTCGGGGCGCAAGCCGCGTCCTGCTCACCCGGCCCTCTGCTTGCCTTGCGGATATCCGGCGCGGGCGAGCGCTTCGGCGATCTCGCCGAGGATCGCCGGGTCGTCAATCGTCGCCGGCATGCGGTACGCCTCACCATCGGCGATCGCCCGCACCGTGCCGCGCAAGATTTTCCCGGAGCGGGTCTTTGGCAGGCGCTCGACCACCAGCGCCGCCTTGAGGCTGGCGATCGCCCCGACGCGCTCGCGCACCAGGCCCGCGACCTCGGCCTCGACCGCGCCGTGCGGCCGCCCGGCCCCGGCCTTCAGCACGATGAGGGCGAGCGGCGCCTGGCCTTTCAGCGGGTCGGCGATCCCCATCACGGCGCATTCGGCGACATCGGGATGCGCCGCGACGACCTCCTCGATCTCGCCGGTCGACAGCCGGTGCGCGGCGACATTGATGATGTCGTCGGTGCGGGTCATCACATAAACGTAGCCGTCGGCGTCGATCAGCCCGGCATCGGCGGTCTGGTAATAGCCGGGATAGGCGCTGAGATAGGACTGCACAAACCGCTCGTCCTGCTGCCACAAAGTCGGCAGCGCGCCGGGCGGCAGCGGCAATTTGACCGCTAGCGCGCCGATCTCGCCGGGCTTCAGCTCGTTGGCCGCGCCGACCATGTCGGCTTCCAGGACGCGCAGGTCCCAGCCCGGCACCGGCTTCGTGCACGAGCCGTGCTTGACGGGCAATTGCTCAATGCCGAGGCAGTTGCCGCCGATCGGCCAGCCGGTCTCGGTCTGCCACCAATGATCGATGACCGGCACCTTCAGCTGCTCCTCGGCCCACGCGACGGTCGGCGGGTCGGCGCGCTCGCCGGCGAGGAACAGCGCGCGAAAGCGCGACAGATCGTAGGCGCGGATCAGGCGGCCCTCCGGGTCCTCTCGCTTGATCGCGCGGAACGCGGTGGGCGCGGTGAAGAACGTGCGCACGCCGTGCTCGGCGATAACCCGCCAGAACGCGCCGGCATCGGGCGTCCCGACCGGCTTCCCCTCGTACATGACCGAGGTGCAGCCCAGGAGCAGCGGGCCATAGACGATATAGGAATGGCCGACTACCCAGCCGACGTCGGAGGCGGTCCAGAACACCTCGTCGGGCGCGACGCCGTAGAAATTGCGCATCGACCACAGGAGCGCCACGGCGTGCCCGCCATTGTCGCGCACCACCCCCTTGGGTACGCCGGTGGTGCCCGAAGTGTAGAGGATGTAGAGCGGGTCGGTGGCGGCGACCGGTACGCAATCGGCTGGCTGCGCGGCGGCTTCGAGCTCCTGCCAATCGTGGTCGCGGCCGGGGGCGAGCTCGGCCCGGCACATCGGCCGCTGCAGCACGACGCAAGCCTCGGGCTTGGCGCGCGCCTCCTCGATCGCGGCGTCGAGCAGCGGCTTGTACGGAATGACCCGGTTGGTCTCGATGCCGCAGGAGGCGGCGAGGACGACGCGCGGCCTGGCGTCGTCGATGCGGGTCGCCAGCTCGTGCGGCGCAAACCCGCCGAACACGACCGAATGGATCGCGCCGATCCTGGCGCAGGCGAGCATCGCGATCGCCGCCTCCGGCACCATCGGCATGTAGATCAGCACGCGGTCGCCCTGCTTTACGCCGAGGCCTTGCAGCATGCCGGCGGCCCGCGCCGTGCGGTCGCGCAATTCGCGATAGCTGAAGCGCCGAACCTGCCCGGTGACCGGGCTGTCCCAGATTAGCGCCGCGCGCTCGCCATGCCCGGCCGCGACATGCCGGTCGAGCGCATTCCAGCAGGTGTTGAGCCGCGCGCCGGCGAACCAGCGGTAGAACGGCGACCGGGCATCGTCGAGCACCTTGTCCCAGCGCCGCTCCCAATCGATCGCCTCGGCCGCCTCCGCCCAGAATTTTTCCGGCTGCTCCAGCGACTGGCGATAGGTCTCGGCGTAGCTGGTCATGGGGTCCTCCGGGCCTGATTTCGTTCTTGTTTGGCCGACACGCCGTGTCAGCCCTATATAGGGTAGAACCGACGAGGGGCAGGGTAGAATGACCTATCGCACGAGCTTAAACCTCAAGAGCGACGAAGCATACCGGCTGGCCCACGAGCTCTCCGAGCGCACCGGCGAGAGCATGACGAAGGCCGTCGTCCTTGCGCTGCGCGAGCGGCTGGAGCGGCTCAAGCGGGGTTCGACCGAGGACCGCGTGCAGCGGATTCTCGCCATTGGTCGGGACTGCGCGGCTCATCTCGGCGAGGCTTATCGCGCTCTCGATCACGACAGCTTGCTTTACGACGAGAAGACGGGCTTGCCGCGTGATTGTTGATACCTCCGCTGTTATCGCCATCTTACAGAACGAGCCCGAAGCGACAGCGTTTGCGACGGTCGCCGCCGCCGCGGCGTGCCGGATCTCGGCCGCGAACTATCTGGAAGCCGCGATTATCATTGATGGAAGGCGAGATCCCATCGCGAGCCGGCGTCTCGACGACTTGCTGGCCGAGCTGTGCATCGCGATCGAGCCGGTCACCGCGGAGCAGGCGCACATCGCGCGCCAGGCCTACCGCGATTACGGCCGCGGCAGCGGCCACCCGGCACGGCTCAATTTCGGCGACTGCTTCGCCTACGCGCTGGCCCGTGCGACCGGCGAGCCGCTCTTGTTCAAGGGCGACGATTTCCGCCGCACCGACATCAGGCCGGCCGTGGGATAAGGCGCAAGTTCGCTCCCCAAAGGCAGTTCGGCGCCCCTATATTGTAGTCTCAAGCGGCGCACCAACACCTTAGCGCATGGGCCGAACATGACCGCGACCAGCCCCTACGACACCGGCCTCGACAAAAACCCAGCCAATTTCGTGCCGTTGTCGCCGATCGGATTTCTGCTGCGGACAGCGGCGGTTTATCCGGAGCGGCCGTCGGTGATCCACGGCGCGCGGCGCTATACATGGCGGCAGAGCCTCGAACGCTGCCGTCGCCTGGCATCGACTTTGGCGGCGCGTGGAGTCGGGCGCGGCGACACGGTGGCGCTGATGGCGCCCAATGTGCCGGAAGCCTTCGAGGCGCATTTCGGCGTCGCCATGGCCGGCGCCGTGCTCAACGCGATCAACATCCGCCTCGACGCCGAGACGATCGCCTTCATCCTGAAGCATGGCGAAGCCAAGGTCCTGCTGACCGACACCGAATTCGCCCCGGTGATTGGCCGCGCCCTGGCGCTGCTCGACAAGAAGCCGCTGGTCGTCGATATCGCCGACCCCGAGGGTCCCGGGGGCGAGGGGCTCGGCGCGCTCGATTACGAAGGGTTGCTGGCAAGCGGCGACCAGAATTTTGGCGAGCTGACGCCGCAGGACGAGTGGGAGGCGATCGCGCTCAATTACACCTCGGGCACCACGGGCAACCCGAAGGGCGTCGTCTACCACCACCGCGGCGCCTTTCTGAACGCGCTCGGCAACATCCTCGTGTGGGGCATGCGGCAACACCCGGTCTATCTGTGGACCCTGCCGATGTTCCACTGCAACGGCTGGTGCTTTCCTTGGACCGTTAACGCGTTGGCTGGCACCAATGTCTGCCTGCGCCGGGTCGAGGCGGCAGCGATTTACGATGCCATCGAGCGGCACGGCGTGACGCATCTGTGCGGCGCGCCGGTCGTCATGAACACGCTGCTCAACGCGCGCAGCGAGCGCCTGCCGCGACCGGTCGATATGATGACCGCCGGCGCGGCGCCGCCCGCCGCGGTGATCGGCGGCATGGAGGCGCTCGGCTTCCGCATCGCGCATGTCTACGGGCTGACCGAGACCTACGGTCCGTCGACGATCTGCGCCTGGCACGACGAGTGGGACGCGGAGCCCGCAGACGAGCGCGCCCGGCTGAAGGCGCGCCAAGGGGTCAACTACCCGGTGCTCGAAGGGCTGATGGTCGCCGATCCCGACACGTTGGCGCCAACGCCGGCCGACGGCCGGACGATCGGCGAAGTCTTCATGCGCGGCAACATCGTCATGAAGGGCTATTTGAAGAACCTCCAGGCAAGCGAAGAAGCGTTCGCCGGCGGCTGGTTCCATTCGGGCGACCTCGCGGTCGCGCACCCCGACGGCTACATCGAGATCAAGGACCGCTCGAAGGACATCATCATCTCGGGCGGCGAGAACATCTCGACGATCGAAGTCGAGGATGTGCTCTACCGCCACCCTGCGGTCCTGGAGGCCGCCGTTGTCGCCAGGCCCGATGCGCAATGGGGCGAGACGCCGTGCGCCTTCGTGACGCTGAAGCCGGGCGCCGCCGCCGATTCCGCCGAGATCGTCGCGTTCTGCCGCGAGCGCATGGCGCATTTCAAAGCGCCGCGCCACGTCGTCTTCGGCCCGCTTCCGAAGACCTCGACCGGCAAGATCCAGAAATTCGTGCTGCGCGAGCGCGCCAAGAACGGCGCCTAATTTTCGCCGCGGCGCCGTGGTCGCTCCGTTCTTCGTCATGCCCCGCGAAGGCGGGCATCCAGGAGCCAAGTGAAGACGCCAGCGACTCCTGGATTCCCGCTTTCGCGGGAATGACGTGCGAGAGTGAGCGCGTTGTCGCTTCTGCAAATTGCGACGGTCCGCAATCCGGCTCTGCGCGGCGTTGCGCCGGGGATGCGAAGCGGGTACGATCAACATCTGGTATGAGGAAGGTTCCGATGCGTGAAATCTGGTTTGTCGCGCTGCTCGGCCTGTTGCTCGCCGCGCCTCCCCCGGCGCTGGCGCAAGGCGCCAAGCCCGCCGCAGCAACCGCGGCAGAGGCGGACAAGCTGCTCGCGCCGATGAAGGACGACCGTATCCTCGGCAAGCCCGACGCGCCGATCACGATCATCGAATATGCCTCGCTGAGCTGCCCCCATTGCGCCCATTTCGAGGATGAGGTGCTGCCGGCGCTGAAGAAGAAATGGATCGACACCGGGAAGGCGAAACTGGTGTTCCGCGACTTCCCGCTCGATGCGCCGGCGCTGCGCGCCGCAATGGTGGCCCGTTGCGCGCCGCCCGACCGGTTTTTCCCGCTGATCAATACGTTCTTCAAATCTCAGGAGAAATGGGTTCTTGCCAAGGACCAGGATGCCGAGCTGGAGAAATGGGCGCGGGTGCAGGGCGTCACCGACAAGGAATTCGACGCCTGTATGCACAACAAGAAGATCGAGGATCAGGTCGCACAGAGCCGGCTGACGGCGGCGCAGCAGCTCGGGGTCGACGCCACCCCGACCTTTTTCGTCAACGGCAAGAAATTCGAGGGCGCCCCGACCGTCGAGGCGTTCGACCAGCTGCTGTCCGGCCTCTCCGGCAAATCGTGACGGTCGTTTGCCGGCGATGCAGCTAGAGCGGCTCCGCCTCACCGGCTTCAAATCGTTTGTCGAGCCGACCGGTCTGACGATCGAGGCGGGTCTGACCGGCATCGTCGGGCCGAATGGCTGCGGTAAGTCCAATCTCGTCGAGGCGCTGCGCTGGGTGATGGGCGAAGGCTCGGCCAAGCGCTTGCGTGGCGGCGAGATGGACGACGTGATCTTTGCCGGATCGCGCAGCCGTCCGCCGCGCAACCTCGCCGAAGTCGCGCTGACGATCGACAACAACGCCCGCGACGCGCCTTCCTACGGCGCGGCGGCGACGATCGAGGTGGTGCGGCGCATCATCCGTGGCGAAGGCTCGGTCTACCGCATCAACGGCCGCGAAGCGCGCGCGCACGACGTGCAGCTGCTGTTCGCCGACGCCGGCAGCGGGCCGCATTCCGGCGCGCTGGTCGGGCAGGGCCGGATTGGCGCACTGATCGCCGCCCGGCCGGCCGAGCGCCGGGTGCTGCTCGACGAAGCCGCCGGCACCGCCGGATTGCATGCCCGCCGCCATGAGGCCGAGCTGAAATTGCAGGCGGCCGAGGACAACCTCGCGCGGCTCGACGATGTGCTCGCGACCCTGGCGGCGCAGATCGCGACCTTGCAGAAGCAGGCGCGGCAGGCGCAGCGCTATCGCCGGCTCGGCGAACAGATCCGGCAGGTCGAGGCGCAGCTCTACGCGGTCCGCTGGCGCGCCGCGGCAACCGAGGCCGATTCTCTCGCCGGCGAATTGCGCGCCGGGGAGCGCGCGCTC
>DATEKP010000070.1:0-3932 GCA_035277405.1 Allostellaceae bacterium
CAGACCTCCCCGAACAGCACATTCTCGCTGTATTTGATCAGGTCGGGGACGATGTTGCGGACCGCCTCGCGGGCGGGATTGGCTTGCGTCTGAGCCATGCTTTCCTCCGGGAAGTTGGGGATTGGAAAGGAGCGGGCGAACCGTAGCACGCCGCCGCCCTCCAGCAACCCGCCTCGGACGCATATCGCCCAAATGCGGTCATTGCGAGGAGCGGAGCGACGAAGCAATCCCGACCAGATTGCTTCGCTGCGCTCGCAATGACGACGGCGTGACGGTTCAGGCGACCAGCGGCTTCTGCCCGATCGTGCGGCGCTGGCAATTGATCTCGCGCAGGTATTCGATGCCGTCGGCGGCGACCGCGTCGCCGACCATCGCGTCGCCTTCGGCTTCGATCGCCTCGGTGTCGAGCCAGGCGGCGTAGACATGGATCGTGCGCTCGGTGACGAGACCGGCCTTCAGCAAGGTCTTGACCAGCACGCGAAAGATGTTGGTGCTCTCGCGCATCGCCCGCTTGCGGCCGCCCGAGAACGCCTCGCGCACCGAGTCGCGCAGCACGACCGGGTCGAGGCCGTATTTCTTGTAGATGTAGCCGCGCTGCGCGATGCTCGACAGGTTGAACAGCAGCGTCTGGAAGACTTCGGCGGTCCAGTCCTCGACCCGTTCGTGCTCGTCGCGGGTCAGCTTCGGCAAGGTACGGTCGGCCCAGATCTTGCCGAATTTGTGGTGGAACGCCTCGTCGGTCATGACCAGTTGGACGAGCCGCTTCAACAGCGGGTCGCGCGTGTGGGCGTGCAGATTGGCGAAGGCGCCCATCGCCAGCCCTTCCAGCAGCATCTGCATGCCGACGAGCTTTTTGTAGACGAGCGGCGTGTGCACGATGTCTTCGAGGAACGCGCCAAGCATGTCGCCGACCGGATAGGGCGTGCCCCAGCGTACCTGGATGTAGCGGCCGAAGGCGGCGACGTGGCGCGCCTCCTCGCGCGTCTGGTTGGCGGCGTATTCCTGCGCGCCGGGATCGAGCAGGATGTCGCACAGCGAGGCGCTCAATGACAACGCGCCCTGCTCGCCATGCAGGATGTTTGACAAGTTCCAACGCTGGATATCGTTGGCGAGGCGGATCTTCCGCCCCTCGTCCAAATGCTCGGTGGCGGCGCAGTTGAGTTCGGGAAAGCGCGCCAAAGGCATGATGCTCTGGCGCTCGAGGTCGAACGGCGCCGCGAAATCGAGATAGGCCGGGTTGTACGGGTCCCAGAAATGGTCGTGCGTCGCGCCGATGATCGCGTCGAACGCATCCGACCGCCTGCCGTAGCGCTCGATCGCCAGCATCGCCGTGAAATCGTCGGGCGCGACGGCATCGTACGCCGGATCGTGGGTGATCGCCTGTTCGGCGGGCTCTGTCATGGCAGCGGCCCCGCTGTGGTTTGCCGCAAGCTACTCTCAGCGCGTTCCCGGTGAAAGCCTTCACCGGGACGACAATTTGAGAAAGGCACTTCCCAATCGGAAGATCAGCAGGCCGGCGTTACGCCTCGTCGATGGCGGCCAGCTTTTGCAGCGCTGTCTCGTCGCCGCCATAGCGCATCCATTCGCCGACATGGCCAAGGCCGAGCCGCTCGTAGAAACGGCGCGCCGGGTTCCATTCGAGCACCTGGAAATCGATGCGGCCCCAGCCGCGTTCGATCGCGATCGCGGCGAGCCGCGCCATCAACCGCCGCCCGACCCCCTGCCCGCGCGCCCTCTCGCTGACGTAAAGGTCTTCGAGATAGAGGCCGGGCCGGCCGAGCCAGGTCGAAAACCGGGTGTGGAACAGCGCAACCCCGGCCGGCTCGCCGTCCAGAAAGGCGAGCAGCGCCTCGAACTGCGGCTGCGGCCCAAAGCCATGCCGGCGCAGGTCTTCCTCGGTCGCTACGACGGCGTCCGGCGCGCGCTCGAAGACCGCCAAATCGCGGATCATGCGTAAGAGCAGCGCCGCGTCGTCCGCCGTCGCGAAGCGGATTGCGATGCCGCCGCTCACCGCTCGCGCCATTCCCGGCCGCCGGCGCTGCCCGGCGGGCCGAAATCGCGCGGCGTGAGGCCGGCCTGGAACCACGTGACGAAGCTGTAGATGCTGAACACCGGCAGGCGCAGGTGCTCCGACAGCGCGCGGGCATATGGCGTCATGTTGGTGCATTCGAGCAGCACCGCGCCGGTATCGGGATGTTTGCGGACAAGCTGGTCGCCGGCTGCGAGGATGTCGCCCTCGGCCGCGGCGGCGTCGAGCCGCGCCTCGTCGTTCAGCATGACGCGGGTGAATTCGCTGCCGCTGTCGGTGCCGACGACCGGTGTCGCCGGGTCGGCGCCGGCCGCCGTCAGGTGCTCGGGCTGGAGGCTGGCGGCGCTGACCGTCAGCACCCCAACCTGCCGCCCGGGCGGCAGGACCCGCTCGATCAGCGGGATCTGCATCAGGCTCGAGGCGGCGACCGGCACGCCGACATGGGCGGCGATCTCGCGCTGATAGAGCGACAGGAAGCCGCAGGTCGTCGTGATGCCGTCGGCGCCCAACTGCACCAGTTCGGCGGCGGAATCGAGAAAGGCGTTGATCAGGCCGGCCGATTTGTGGCGCACGACGCGGTCGGAGGTGGCGCCCGGAACAACCTTATAGAGCACCGGAAACGGCCAGCTCAGCGCGTTTCCCATATCGCCGGGGATGCGCGGGAAACGGGTTTCCAGCATCAAAATCCCGACCCTGGCGCCATAAAGCCCCTTGCCGCCATGCGCGATGCGCGAGCCGTCCTTCGCCATGTTCGCCCTCCACAGATACCGTAGCGGAGGCGCGGCGGTGCCTGCAATGCGGCGGTGGAAGGTGTGCTCTCCCCATTTGCCGGTGTATTGCTGCGGCATGGCGGCAAACCAGGATGCGATCCGGGAAAAACAAGGCGTGCGGGCCTCGCTGCCGCGGCTCGTCATGCTGTGGCTGGCCGGCGCCGATTTGCGGTTGACGATGCTGGCGGTGCCGCCGGTGCTGCCGCTGATCCACCATGACCTCGGACTTAGCGAGAAGGCGATCGGCGCGCTATCGGGTCTGCCGCTGCTGCTGTTCGGGCTGGCAGCGATCCCCGGCTCGCTGGTGATCGCGCGCATCGGGGCGCGGCGCGCGGCGATCGCCGGCCTCATGTTCGTCGCCGCGACGGCGGCGGCGCGCGGGATCGGGCCCTCGCCGGCGATCCTGTTCGGCATGACGGTGCTGATGGGGATCGGCATCGCGGTGATCCAGCCGGCCCTGCCGACCCTGGTGGCCGAATGGTTTCCGCGCATGCCGGGCTTCGCCAGCGCGCTTTATGGCAACGGCCTGCTGGTCGGCGAGGCGGTGCCGGCGGCATTGACGATCCCGCTGATCCTGCCGCTGGCCGGCGGCAGCTGGCCGGCGAGCTTCGTGTTGTGGTCGGCGCCATTAGCGCTGACCGCGCTGATGATCGCGGTCGGCACGCCGGCCGCCGCGCGGCCGCTGCGTCTCGCGCCGGCGCGCTGGTGGCCGGAGTGGCGCAGCCCGCTGCCGTGGCAACTCGGATTGCTGACCGGCGGCAGCGGCGGCCTCTATTTCTCGGCCAACGCCTTCATCCCGGACTACCTGCACGCGACCGGCCGGCCGGAACTGGTGGCGGCCGCGCTCGGCGCGCTCAACACCGGGCAGTTGCCGGCCTCGATCCTGCTGTTGTTCGTCGTGCGCCGGCTCAGCGCCAGCCGGGTGCCGTTCGTCGTGATGCCGCTGGTGACGGCGAGCACGCTGTTCGCGCTGCTTGCGCCGGCCGATTGGGCAATCATCGCGGGCGCCCTCGCGATGGGGTTTTTCGGCGCCTTCACGCTGATTCTGACGCTGGCCCTGCCGCCGCAGCTCGCCGCCGGCGGCGACGTGCACCGCCTGTCGGCCGGCATGTTCACATTCGGCTACGGGCTGA
>DATEKP010000071.1:0-8004 GCA_035277405.1 Allostellaceae bacterium
CGCGGTCGGCGGCAAGTCATGGTTCTTCTATCCGATCGAGCGCCTCGGCGGCGTCACCGGCCATCGCGACACCTCGCGCGGCTGGATGCAGCGCCACGGCCTCAGACCCGGCAAGATCCTGTGGGAGGTGCAGGAGGCCTATCAGCCCGGCATCGTCACCGACAAATTGGGCCGCGGCCCGCTCGAATACGCGGCGCTTTGGCAGGTGGCGCAGCGCCTCAGCGACAAGCCGGTCAAGTTCGGCGCGATCTGCGCCCCGGCGCTCTCCTCGATGCTGTGGGACGAGCATTACCACGACGACAAGGCGCTGATCCTCGACCTGTGCGACATCATGAACGCCGAGTTCCGGGAACTGGCGGCGGCCGGCTGTCCGGTGATCCAGGTCGAGGAACCGCGCCATCACGGGCTGACCACCCTGCCCGACTGCAAGGACAGCGATCTCGAATTCCAGACCGAGGCGTTCAACCGCCAGCTGAAGGGCGTCAACGCCGAGGTTTGGGTGCACACCTGCTGGGGCAACCCGAACCAGCAGCGGGTCTATTGGGAAGTGCCGAGCTACGAGCGCGCCCTGCCCCACTTGTTGCAGCTCGAGTGCGATGTCATCACCTTCGAATGCGCCTCGAACAACGGCAAGGACCTGCCGCTGTTCGGCAAATTCAACACCGACAAGAAGATCGGCATCGGCGTCGTCAACCACTGCAACACCGTGGTCGAGCCGGCCGAGCACGTCGCCGGCCTGATCCGCAAGGCGCTCGAATACATCCCGCCCGAGCGCCTCGTCATCACCACCGATTGCGGCTTCGGGCGCGAGGGGCTGTCGCGCCGCATCGCCTACTACAAATGCGTCGCGCTGGTCGAAGGCACCAACATCGTGCGCCGCGAGCTGGGGCTGCCGGAAGCACGGGTGCGCGCCGCCGACCCGCGCCTCTATTTCGCCACCGCCGGCGGCTGAGCGCTGACCGAACCTGTCGCTCGTCACTCCGCCGCATTCTTGCCGCCGTAGCGGCGGACGCGCAGGTCGGCCTGCTCCTTGTGGCCCCAGAAGCGCTCGATCGCGCAGAGCCGGCTGCAATATTCGCCGACCATGACGCTGGCCTCCGGCGTTTTCACCTCCTGGTAGGTGCAGGTCTTCAGGAACTTCCCCACCCACAGCCCGCCCGTGTAGCGCGCCGCGCGCTTGGTCGGCAGCGTGTGGTTGGTGCCGATCACCTTGTCGCCATAGGAGACGTTGGTCTCGGGGCCGAGGAACAGCGCGCCGTAATTGCGCAGCCGGTCGAGCCAGCTTCGCGGCTCATGGCACAGCACCTCGACATGCTCGGCGGCGATGCGGTCGGCCTCGGCCGCCATCTCCGCATCATCGGCGCACAGGATGATCTCGCCATAGTCGCGCCAGGCGATGCCGGCGACATCGGCGGTCGGCAATTCCGTCAGCTGGCGCGCCACTTCGGCCACCACCGCGTGCGCAAGTTCTTCCGACGTCGTCAACAGGATGGCCGGCGAAGTCGGGCCGTGCTCGGCCTGGCCCAAGAGGTCGGTGGCACACATTTCGGCGTCGGCCGTATCATCGGCGATGACGAGAATTTCGGTCGGGCCGGCGAACAGATCGATGCCGACCCGGCCGTAGAGCTGGCGCTTTGCCTCGGCGACGTAGGCGTTGCCGGGGCCGACCAGCATATCGACCGGGCGGAACGTATCGGTGCCGAGCGCCATCGCCGCCACCGCCTGGACCCCGCCGAGTATGTAAATCTCGTCGGCGCCGCCCAGATGCATCGCGGCGATCGTCTCGGGATGCGCGCCGCCCTGGTTGGGCGGCGTGCACGCGGCGATATGGCCGACCCCGGCGACCTTGGCGGTGACGATCGACATGTGCGCCGAGGCGACCATCGGATAGCGCCCGCCCGGCACATAGCAGCCGATGCTGCCGACCGGGATGTGGCGATGCCCGAGCACGACTCCGGGCAGGGTCTCGACTTCGACATCCTTCAGCGCGTCGCGCTGGATCTGCGCGAAGTTGCGGATCTGCGCCTGGGCGAACTTGATGTCGTCGAGCGCCGTCGGCGCAACCCGGCCGACGAGCGCGCGGATGTCGTCCTCGCTGAGGCGGAAACTTGCCGGCGACCATTTATCGAATTTCTCGCTGAGTTCGCGCACGGCCATATCGCCGCGCGCCCGGACATCGGCGACGATCCCCTCGACCGTGGCACGCACCCGGGCGTCGGCTTCCTCCTGCTGGCCGGCCAGCGCGGCGGTCTTGATGTGGCGCGGCATCCGCGTCCTCCTTCGCTCAGCGTTTTGGCTGCTTCTGCGGCGAACCTGCCGCCAGCCCTGCGCGCGCCGCTTCACCTGCATCTGCAGGGAATCAGCAGGCGCCCGGCCTTCGCGAGGCGTCGCGACGTGCAATTTGGCGGCACTGTAGCGAGCGATTCCGGCAAATTTGCAGTCGTCGATAATCGCCGCCTCATTCGATGACCTCGTCAGCGCGGGCGAGCAGCGATTGCGGCACGGCGAGGCCGAGCGTTTTGGCGGTCTTGAGGTTGATCACCAGCTCGAACTTGGTCGGTTGCTCGACCGGTAGATCGGCGGGCTTGGCGCCCTTCAGGAGCTTGTCGACATAATCACCAGCGCGGCGGTAAGGCTGCCGTCGATCAGTCCCGTAAGCCATCAGTCCGCCTGCCTGCACCGATTCTCGGAACTGGAAGATCGTCGGCTGGCGGTATTTCAACGCCAGGTCAGCGATTTCGCCGCCGGCATTGATCGTCCGTGGGTCTCCAAGCACGACTATGCCGCCAAGACCAGCCTGACCGATCTCGGCCATCCGGCGCCTAACATCATCGGCCGTTGTCGCCTCTGACACCGTGATTTGAATCCCGCGAGATCGCGCGGCAGCCAGGATTTCTTTTGTCGCCAGTACCGCGTATGGGGTTTCGGGGTTCATCAAGACCCCGAAGCTGGTCTTACCGCCGCTGGCTTCCTGCAGAATTTCGAGCCGCTTGCCGCCGATATCGCTCGCCTGATCGGTCAAGCCGGTCGCATTGCCGCCCGGACGGGCAAGGCTGGAGACGAGGCCCGCGCCGACCGGGTCGCCGACGGTGGTAAACACGATGGGAATCGTAGTGGTCGCCGCCTTCGCAGCTCTTGCCGCGACCGTGCCGAATCCAGCTACGAGTACATCCGGATGCCATTTGACCAACTCGGCAGCCAGTTGCGGCAGACGTTCTGCATAGCCTTCGGCGGAACGGTATTCGATGCTGATGTCCCGCCCCTCGGCGTAACCAAGGACACGCAGTCGGTCCACCAGGGGCGCCAATCCTTTCGAGTCTTCGTCGGGAACCAGCGCCAGGAATGCGATTCGAGGGTGTTTTTCACGCTGCTGCGCCGCTAGTGAGAGAGGCCGCAGCCAGCCCAAACTACCGAGCAACGTCAGCACATACCGCCGCCTCATTCGATGACCTCGTCAGCGCGCGCGAGGAGCGATTGCGGCACGCTGATGCCGAGCGTTTTGGCGGTCTTGAGGTTGATCACCAGCTCGAACTTGGTTGGCTGCGCGACCGGCAGGTCAGCCGGCTTGGCGCCGGCGAGGATCTTGCCGGCATAAACGCCGACCTGCCGATAGACGCCGGCGATGCTGACCCCGTAGCTGATCAGGCCGCCCGCTGCGGCAAACACGCGAAAGCCGTAGATCGCCGGGATGGCGTAGCGCGCCGCCAGCCGCACCAGCTGCTCGCGGCGGGCGTCGATCAGCGGATCGGTCTGGACAATCAGGGCGCCGGCCTTGAGGCCTTCGAGCGATGCGAATGCGGCGTCGAACTCGGCGTCGCTGGCGACGTTGATCACCTTCAGCTCGACCCCTCTGTCCGCAGCTGCCGCCGCCACCTCGCGTATGAGGTGCTCGGCAGATGGGGCGTTCGGGTTCACCAGGAAGCCGATGACCCGCGCCGGCGGCACCAGCTCGGAGATCAGTTCGAGCCGCTTGGGATGGAGCTCTGAGGTTAGAAAGCTGACGCCGGTCAAATTGCCGCCGGGTCGCGCCAGGCTGGCGACCAGCCCGTCGGCGACCGGATCGCCACCGGAGCTGACGACGATTGGGATCGTCGCGGTCGCCTGTTTCGCCGCGCGCAAGGACGCCACCCCGCCGGTCGCGGCGATCAGGTCGACCTTGCGGCCGACGAACTCCGCGGCAAAGCCCGGCAGCTTCTCGTAACGGCCTTCGGCCCAGCGGTATTCGATCGCGACGTTCTGCCCCTCGGCATAGCCCGCCTCGCGCAGCCCGTCGCGGAAGGCGGGCAGGATCGTCGGCGAATAAAAGCTGGCCGATCCGCCGCTCATATACCCGATCACCGGCATCTTCTTCTGTTGCGCCCGGACCGCGCTCGGCAGCAGGGCGGCGGCGGCTGCCGCGATGACATCGCGCCGCCTCATTCGATGACCTCGTCGGCGCGCGCGAGCAGCGCTTGCGGCACGGTGAGGCCGAGCGCCTTGGCCGTGTTCAGGTTGACGGCCAGGACGAACTTGTCGGGCTGCACGACCGGCAGATCGGCCGGGCGCTCGCCTTTCAGGATTCTGCCGACATAATTGCCCATCTGGCGGCGGGAAGCCGCCACATCCGGACCATAGCTTATCAGGCCGCCGCTTTCGGTCACCAGGCTCGACGCGGTGATTACCGGAACGCGGTACGTGGATTCCGGTATCACCAGCCTGGTCGACGCGTCGAAATATCGGTCGAACCCGGTGATCAGCCCAGCGGCGTGCAGCGCGGTGGCGGAACGGAACGCGGCGGTGATCTCGTCCAGCGTGGCGGCTGTCAGGACGTGCAGTTCGACGCCCTTCGCCCGCGCCGCCGCTTCGGTGCTGCGTATCATCGCCGGCGCGGTGGCATCGGGGTTGACCAGCAACGCGAACCTTCTGCCGTGAGGACGCAATTCCGCAAGCAATTCGAGCCGCTTCGGCATCAGCTCGGCGTCGATCAGGCTGACGCCAGTCAGGTTGCCGCCCGGCCGCGCGAGACCGCGAACAAGCCGATCGGCGACTGGATTGGCGCTTTCGAAAACACAGGGGATCGTCGTGCTGGCCTGTTGCGCCGCACGCGCCTCGTCGGTGCCGAACGCGGCGATCACATCGACCTTGCGGCGCGCGAGCTCGGCGGCCATCCCCGGCAGCTCTTTCGCTTCCCCGTCGCCGAGCAGCCAGTCGAGCGCGACGTCGCGGCCCTCGACAAACCCCGCCGCGCTCAGTCCCTGGGTGAACGGAAAGCGGTCCAGCGGATAGGCCGACAGCGCGCCGACCACCGGCATCCGTTTCTGCTGCGCGCGGGCCGGCAACGGGGCCGCCAGCGCGCCGGCGAGGCCGAGGATCAACTCGCGCCGGCGCATTTCACCACGCGCTCCAGCCGGCCTCACGCGGCATTGGCCCCTCCGGGCGTCATTGCTGCTTTCTGCCGTGAAACTTACCGCGAACCGGCAGACCTGCCTACTGCGCCCCGCCGCGTGCGCGTCGGCGCCTCCCGGTGTAGGGTGCCCGGCTGGGAGAACCCCGACCTGAGAGGCGGCGTTGGCTGATATCGCTCCAAAATCGCTGTCGCTTCCGCTGCCGGCGCGGTGGCCTTTCGCGCCGAGCCGGGCGCGGTTCTGGCGCGGCCATCTGCTGGGAGCGGAATATGCCTGGGCGGTGGCATTCTGCGTGCCCTATGCCGCAATGTTCCTCCTCTTTTTCGTTTACCCGATCGGCTTCGCGCTCTGGATGGGCAGCGATCCCGCGCTCTATCGCGAGCTGTTCGACGATCCATCGTATCTCGGGGCCGCGATCAACACCGCGCTCTATGTCGGCATCGAGGTCAACGCCAGGATGCTGCTCGCCCTCTTGCTGTCGGGGTTCTTCCTGCGCCAGAGCCGGCCCCGCAAGCTGCTGCTGGCGGTCTTCGTGCTGCCCTGGGCGTTCCCGGCATGGCCCGCCTTCATGGGCATCCACTGGATGCTGAACGGCGAGTGGGGCCTCATCAACAACTTCCTGTGGCTCGCGTTCGGGGTGAACGGCCCGCATTGGCTGACCCGCGACTGGCTCGCCTTCGGCGCGGTGGTGCTGTCGTATCTGTGGAAGACGCTGCCGTTTACGACCGTGATCCTGCTGGTCGCGCGCATGGCGATCCCCCGCGAGATCGTCGAGGCGGCGAAGATCGACGGCGCCGCCGGCTGGCGCATGTTCGCGCATGTGACGTTTCCGATGATCGGCAATTTGTTTCTGGTCGTCACGCTGCTTTCGACGGTCTTCGCGCTCGGCGAATTCAACGTGATCTATTTCGTCACCGGCGGCGGGCCGGCGAACGCGACGCAGAATCTGGCCACCCTCAGCATCCGATATATGAACGGGTTGTTCCGGCCGCGGCTCGGGGTTGCGACCGCGCTTTCGGTACTGCCGGTGCTGCTGCCCCTCATCGTCATCCTGATGCGCAAGCTGCGGAATTTGTCGGTGCAGCAGTAGGCGGCGGCCCCGTCACCACGCGGTCCAGCCGCCATCGGCCAGGAGCGAGGAGCCGGTGACGAGGCTGGCGGCGGGTGAGGCGAGGAAGACCACGGCGTTCGCCACCTGCTCGACCGACCCGATCTGCCCGAGCGGGATGCGATCCTCGACCCATTTCTTGAATTCGGCGTTCTCGAAAAACGGCCGGGTCAGCGGCGTCTCGATAAAGGTCGGCGCGATCGAGACGACGCGCACGCCGCGGGGCGCCAATTCGACCGCCATCGCCTTGGTCAGGCCTTCGATCGCGTGCTTCGTCATGACATAGACCGTGCGGTCGCGCTCCGACCCGACATGCCCCAATTGCGACGACATGTTGACGATGACGCCGCCGCCATCGCGCACCATCAGCCGCGCCGCAGCCTGGGCGACGACAAACGCGGCCCGGATATTGAGCGCGATCATCCGGTCGAGGCTCTCGTCGTCCACTTCGAGGAACCGCTGCGGCCGGTTCACGCCGGCGTTGTTGACGAGGATGTCGAGGCGCGGCAGGGCGGCGATGGCGGCGCGCGCCTGCCCGCTGTCGGTCACATCGAACGGCAGCGCGCAGGCCTGGCCGCCGAATGCCGCGATCTCCGCCGCCACCGCTTCGAGCTGCGCCGGCGTGCGGCTGTTCAGCACCACCTCGGCCCCGGCGCCGGCGAGCGCCCGCGCGATCGCGCGGCCGATGCCGCGCCCGCCACCGGTGACCAGCGCGGCCTTGCCATCGAGACGGAACGGGTTTGCCGCGGATTGCAATGTTCCCTCCCCTGTGCCGGCATCATAGCCCGATCGCGGGCACGACGAGATTGCTTCGCTGCGCTCGCAATGACACAAAATGGCGGTCATTGCGAGGAGCGCCGCGACGAAGCAATCTCGTCGCCCCATCCATCCAACCAACGCAGGCAAAGGCGAGAGCATGCCCGAATTGCACCCGCAGATCGTCAAGGCCATCGAGGTTACGCGGCAGCTTGGCCTGAAGCCGATCGAGTCGCTGTCGCCGGACGAGGCGCGGCGGCAGATGGAGGAGACGGCGCAGAGCCGCAAGGCCGAGCCGTTGCCGGTGGCGCGCGTCGAGAACCGCACGATCCCCGGCCCGGCCGGGCCGATCCCGGTGCGGCTCTACTGGCCCGAAGAGACTGGCCCCTGCCCCGCGATCGCCTATTACCATGGCGGCGGACATGTCATCGGCAGTCTCGACACGCACGATTTGATCGCACGCAACCTGTGCCATGGCGCAGCGGCATTGGTCTGCTCGGTCGATTACCGCATGGGGCCGGAGCACAAATTCCCGGCGGCGGTCGAGGATTCGTTCGCCGCGCTCGAATGGCTGCACCAGAACGCCGCCAGCCTCGGCGCCGACCCGGCGCGGCTCGGCGTGCACGGCGACAGCGCCGGCGGCAATCTGGCGGCGGTCGTCGCGCTGATCGCGCGCGACCAGGGCGGGCCGAAACTGCGGCTGCAGTCGCTGGTCTATCCGGTCGCCGACTACACGCTGAGCGCGCCGAGCTACGA
>DATEKP010000072.1:0-4300 GCA_035277405.1 Allostellaceae bacterium
GGCCGGCTTGTCGTCGGGGCGGAGCGCGGCGGCTTCGGCGAAGCGGTCGAGCGCGCGGCCCCACGCACCGTCCTGATAGGCCTCGAAGCCGCGGACATAGGCGGCGAGCGCTTCGTCGGTGATATCCGAGCGGTGCTCGACGATCTCCCACAGATCGGTCGGCCGGCTCTGGCCGCGCAGCCGCACGGCATCGACGCGCCGGGCGCGCGGCGGCACCGCGAGCTGCGCCCAGGTGGTGCCGCAAACCAGGATATCGGCGCCGTAGACCTTGGTCGCGGCCTCGGTGCGCGCGGCGAGGTTGACCGCATCGCCGATCACCGTGAAATCCATCTGTTTCGGCGAGCCGATATTGCCGCTGACGACCGTGCCGGTGCCGATGCCGACGCCGATGCGGATCGCCGCTTTGCCTTCGGCGGCGCGGCGGGCGTTGAGGATATGCAGCGCCTGGAACATGTCGATCGCGGCGCGCACGGCGTTGGCGGCATCGTTGTCGGTCGGAAACGGCGAGCCGAACAGCGCCATGATCGCATCGCCGATATATTTGTCGATGATCCCGCCGCGATTGGTGACGACATCCTCCATGAAGGAGAAATATTCGTTCAGCATTGCCACCGTCTCGCCCGGACCGAGGCGTTCCGTCAACGCGGTGTAATCGCGGATGTCGGAGAACAGGATCGTCACCTCGTGCGCGCTGCCGCCGAGGCCGCCGTCGGGATCGAGCATCAGCCGATCGATGACCTCGTTTGGCAGGTAGCGCGACATCGTGCGCCGCAATTCGTTCTCGCGCTGCAGGTCCTCGATCACGATCATCGTGCCGAGCGGCGTCTGCTTGGCGTCGCGCAGCGGGACCAGCGTCAGGTTGGCCGGGACCCAGGCATCCTCGCTCTCGAAGTAGAATTCGCTGTTCGGCAGCATCTTCTCGACGCCGTCGGCGCCCGCCTCCTCGACCGATTGGATGACCCAGGCGTTGAGGCCGTCGAACACGTCGGCGAGCCGGCGGCCGATCGCCGCTTCGGGGTCGAGCCGGAGGATGCGCCCGGCGGCGTGGTTGACGAATGTGACGACGCGGCCGAGATCGACCGTCAGGACGCCGTTGCTGAGGCTGCGCAGCATGCTCTCGTTGTAGGACTTCAGGCTCAGCGTCTGCTCGAACAGCATCGCATAGTCGATCGTGATCCCCATCTGCGAGGCCAGCCCCTTGAGCCGGCGCTCGTCGGCCGCGGTGAAGGTGCCGCGCCGCTTGTTGAGCAGCTGCACGACGCCGACCCGACTGCCGTCATTGGCGTAGATCGGCGCGCACATGACGCTGCGCGTGCGGTAGCCGATCTGCCAGTCAAACGCGGGGTTGAACCGCGCATCCTGGTAGGCGTCGGCGATGTTGACGATCTCGCCGGTGGAGAACGCCGCACCGACCAGCCCGAGGCCGCTGTCGATGCGCAACTCGCGCGCGCCGAGGCCCTCGCTGCGCCGCGTGTAAAGCTCGCCGCTCGCGGCGTCGTAGAGGAAGATCGAGGCTCGGTCGGCGTCGAGCACATCGACCGCGACGGCGAGAATCTTCGACAGGATCAGGTCGCGGCCGGACAGATCGTCGGCACCGGCGACTCGTTCGACCAGGCGCAGCGGGCTGCGCCCGCCGCCCTCGCCGGCGGCGGCCACGCCGAGGCGACCGGCGAGCTCGGCCAGGTGCGGAGCCGCCGCCTCGGCCAGCCGCATATCGCGTTCGTCGAACCGTCCCGCGGCACTGTCGAACAGCTGGACGACGCCGACCCTGCCGCCGGCACGCGGCAGCGCCACGCATAACATGTTTCGCACCGCCTCCCCCGCCGGCGCCTCGTTCTCGGGGTCGAACTCCGGGTGCCCCGGCAGCCCGTCGGCGACGCGGCTGACGCCGTCGGCGAAGACCTGGCCGGCAATCCCGCGCAACTCGCGGCGCGGCCGCTCGTCGCCGACGCTGCCGTCGCCGCGCAGCGCGACGACGCCGGCGCCGCGCCGATCGACAAAGACCAGCCGGCACAATCGGGCGCCGACGGCATCGGCCAACGCGTTGGTGACGACCGCGAGGCTGTCGCCGGGCGGCATGCGGTTTGCCATCGCGGTGCCGAGCGACAGGACGCCGGCGGCCTGTCGGAAGGCCGCGATCTGGCGTTCGACCACCGCTGCCGCGTCGCCCGCCGGTAGTCCCGCCCACATCGGCGCGAGGTCGGGCCGGGCGAGACGGTGCCTGATGAGTTGTTCCGCGAGCCGCGTGAGATCGTAACCGGCGGCCGATCGCGGGATCGCGGGCGAGATGGCCGGCCTGGTCATGCGAGCGCCGCGGCGACGGCAAGGGCGCGCTCGCCGCGCAGGCGCAACAGCGGCCGCTCGATGCCCGGCCGCATCGCGACCGCATCGATCAGGGTGCCGAGCGGCCCGATCGGCGGCAGCGCGCGGAAGCTAGCCGGGTCGATCTCGGCAAGGCCGTCGACGCGATCGACGACAAGCGTCGTCGTCGTCCCCGCGGCGTCCGCAACGCGGATGCGCGATCCGTCCGCCTCGGCCGCGGCGGCAAACAGGCGGCGCAGATCGATCGCCGGCAGTCCGTTCGGGTCGCCGTCGCCCGGCGCGTCCTGCGGGGAAACTTCGACGATATGACCGGCATCGACAAGAAACAGATCGCCGCCGATGGCGACTTGCAAATAGAGGCTCACGACGCCAACCGTTGCGCCGGCGCCGGCAGGCGCCCGATCCCGCGCGCCGCCATATCGATCAGCTGCTCGCCGTCGAGCACCAGCACCACGCGCCCGTCGCCGAGCACCGAGGCCCCGCCGATGCCGGGGAAGCGTGCCAGACGCGGATCGAGGTCTTTGAGGAACAGCTCCTGCCGCCGCTCGATCGCGTCGACTTCGAGGCCGATCATCTGCCGCCCGTTGGTGGCGACCACGACGGGTTCGCTCGCGCGCTCGGCGGGGGCCACCTCGCCGGTCAGCCCAAGCAGCTCGCCGAGATCGTAAAGCGGCAGCATCGCCTGCCGGTGCAGCACCGACCGGCTGTCGCCGATCAGCCGGATCTCCGCCCTCTCGACTTCGGCGACCGCCAGGATGTGCCGCTCCGGGATCGCCAGGCTTTGCCCGCCGGCGCGCACGATCAGCGCGTTCTGCAGCACGGCCGAAACCGGCAGCACCAGCGTGAACTCGACACCCCGGCCCCGCTCGGAGCGGATCTGGATGTCGCCGTTGAGGCGGCGCACTGTCGCCAACACGACATCCATGCCGACACCGCGTCCCGACGTCTCGGTCACCACCGGGGCCGTCGACAGCCCGGCCTCGAAGATGAACGGGAAGATTTCGCCGTCGGGCAGCGCGGCGGCCTGGGCCGGCGAGACGAGACCGTGGCTGACCGCCTTGGTGCGGATCGCGTCGGCATCGAGGCCGCGCCCGTCATCGGCGATCTCGATGCGAATGACCGCGGCGTGCTGCGAGGCGCGGACGGTCAGCCGCGCGCGCTCCGGCTTGCCGGCGCCGCGGCGCGCCTCGGGCGGCTCGATGCCGTGATCGAGCGCATTGCGGACCATGTGCATCAACGGATCGGCCAAGGCCTCGACCATGCTCTTGTCGATGCGCACGTCGCGCCCTTCGAGGATCAGCTCGACCGATTTGCCGTGCTGCTGCGCCAGGTCATGCACCATGCGCGGCAGCCGGTTGAACACCACATCGACCGGCACCACCCGCAACTCGAGCGCACTCTGGTGCAGCCGGCTCAATAGGCCCGAGATCAGCTCCTCGGTCTGCCGCAAGCGCCGCTCGCGCTCGCGCAACAGGTCGAGAACGGCGGAAAATTCGTGGCGCATCTCGCCGGTCAGACCCTCCGCCAGCCCGCGTGCGTCGGCCAAGAGCGAGCGGGCCTCGGCGCCCCGGCTCAGATCGGTCAGCGTGCCGACCGCAACCCGCATCTCGCCCAACTCGTCGAGGAACGCGTCGAGGGTTTCGCCCCTCACCCGGATCAGGTTGGCGATCGCGCCGGAGCGGGCCGGCGCTGCGCCGCCCTGCACCGGCCGCACCGGCCCGGATTGGCCGAGCACGAGATCGCCGCCGGGCGCTCCGGTCAGCCGGCGCACCCGCTTGACGCAGCGCCGTCCCGGGTCGAGGACCTGCAACGCCGTCGCCAACGCAGCCGGTTCGAGCGGCGACAGCGCGAGAAACTCGAACCAGCTCTCGCCGCCGGTGACGACCGTGCGATTGGTGATCGGCCGCGCCTCGCCGATCAGCCAGCCGGTCAGCCGTTCCGCCGTCTCCGGATCCTCTTCGAGGTGGACCAGGATTTC
>DATEKP010000073.1:0-5894 GCA_035277405.1 Allostellaceae bacterium
GACGAGGGTTTTCACCCGATGACAATGTATTTTCCGCTGATCGTGCACGGCGCCCTGCTGATCGAGCCGACCGAGACCGAGAGCAAGGCCGCGCTCGACCAGTTCATCGCGGTGCTGCGCGGCCTCGCCGAGCGCGCCCGCAGCGGCGACGCCGAGTACTTCCACGGCGCGCCGCACCTGATTCCGCGCCGCCGTCTCGACGAGACCGCGGCGGCGCGCCACCCGGTGCTGCGCTGGCGTCCGCCGCCGGACCAACGGGCGGCCGCGGAGTAGCGAGCACGCACGGCGAAGCGGCCGGAAAGGGATCAGGCCGGGCCGCGCCCTCCTTCGTCCGCGTGAAGCACGTCGCGGCCAATTGCGGCGCCCTCGCCGGCGGTGACGACCCGGATGCGCAGCGGGGCATATTGGCGGATCGTATCGATCGCCTGATCGACCTCGGCCTCGTCCTCTGCCCGCACGAAAATAGCGGTCTCGCCGTTGCGGATGAAGGTCGCAAAGCTCTCGCGGGCGTCGCCGACCACCAGCGGATCGGCCGACAGCGCATCGAGTTCGGACTTGACCGTCGCCGGCACCGGCGCCGCGATCTCGCGCAGCAGCAGCAGCGAAACATGGTTTTCCGGCACGCCGAGATGCCTGAGGCGATGGACGGCATCCTCGGCGATGCCTTTCGATTCGAACAGGCCGACGACGAATTTGAAGGCCATGGCGGCACCTCCCGGGACACGGCTACCGCCTGTTCAACAGCCACCCCACGCGGAGGTTTCGTCGCGCCCGCCGATGCGCCGGAATGACGCCGTCGCGGGTTATTCGGCGCGCTTGAGGCCGAGATCGGCGAGGCACGCGTCGAGCGGCTTGCCCTCGGCTCGCCGCACCGCGCCGTCGCGGCAGGCGGCGACCACCGCGGCGTATTCGGCATGGCTCGGCGCGCGGCCCGAGGCAAGGCGCCAACCGGCGACGCTGTCCGGCCCGGCCGGCGGCTCGTGCTCGAACAAGCCGCAGGCGGTAAGCCCCGTCAGCACCAGCACGAGCGCCAGCCTCGCCATGCCGACTTCCCCCGAATGTGCGCCGCGGCGGTGCTATCGCCGATACTCGCGTTTTTGGCAAGATCGCACGCGGGCTGCCATATGCCGGCGGATCAACGCAAATCTGCCGAGGACGCGGTTCCGCCGCGCGCATCGGGCGGATAGAGTGGCGCGTCCGTCATTCGCTTGCGTGAGGCCGCGCCAGATGCCGAGAGTGCCGGGCTTCGGCCATGACGCGCGGGTCAACGCGCTGATCGGCTGCGGCCATTTCCTGTCGCATTACTACCAGCTGTGCCTGCCGCCATTGTTCATTGTGTGGCAGCAGGCGTTTCACGTCTCCTACGCCGAACTCGGCCTGGCGATGGCGCTGATGTCGGGCACCACGGCCCTGGTGCAGGCGCCGATCGGCTTTCTCGTCGATCGCTACGGCGCGCGGCGTTTCCTGATCGCCGGCACATTGCTGATGACCCTGTCGATCGCGGCGATGGGGCTGGCCACCGCTTACTGGCAGATCGCGTTGCTGGCGATGGTGTCGGGGCTTGGCAATTCGGTGATCCACCCGGCCGATTACGCGATCCTCTCGGGCTCGGTCGACCGCGGCCGCATCGGCCGCTCATTTGCCTTGCACACCTTTGTCGGGCATGTCGGCTTCGCCTCGGCGCCGCCGGTGACCGCGGTACTGATGCTGGCGATCGGCTGGCGCTCGACCTTATTGCTGGTCGGGCTGCTGGGCCTCCCGGTCGTGCTGGCGATCGTCTGGCAGAGCCGCATCCTCGTCGAGCAGAAGCGCGAGGCGCATGCTAGCGCCGCCGGGTTTGTCGCCGATGCGCGCCGGCTCTTCTCGCGCTCGATCCTGCTGTTCTTCGCGTTTTTCACGGTGTCGTCGATGGCCGGGGCCGGCATCCAGTCGTGGCTGATTACGGTGTTGCACCGCACCCACGGCCTCGATCTCGGATCGGCCTCGACGGCATTAACCGGCTACATGATCGGCATGATGAGCGGTGTCCTCGTCGGCGGCTGGGTCGCCGACCGCACCGAGCGGCATCTCGGCTTTGTTGTCGTGCTGACGATCGTCGGCAGCGTGCTGCTGCTGTGGGTAGATGCGATGGCGATGCGGGAATTTGCGACGATCGCCGTCTTGTTCGTCGGCGGGCTGGCGATCGGCGCCAGCCGCACGCCGCGCGACGTGATGGTCAAGGACGCCGCGCCGCCCGGCCAGATCGGCAAGGTGTTCGGTTTTGTCAGCGCCGGGCTGTCATTGGGCGGCGCGATCATGCCGGTGCCGTACGGCCTGATGATCGATGCCGGGCGGCCCGACCTCGTGCTGGTGCTGGTCGCCGGGCTGTGGCTGCTGAGCCTCTTGTTTGCCGGCAGCGCGCGCGCCAGCCGGCAGCCGGTCGCCGCGCCGGCGCCGGCGGAATAGCGGGCGGCAGATGCGCATCACCGCGATCCGCGACACGGTCGCGCCGATCAGCTCCGACATCGCCAACGCCTATATCGATTTCAGCAAGATGACCGCGAGTGTCGTCGCGATCCGCAGCGACCGGATCAGCGACGGCAAGCCGCTCACGGGCTTCGGCTTCAATTCGAACGGCCGCTACGCCGTGCAGGGGCTGTTGCGCGAGCGTTTCATTCCGCGCCTCGCCGAGGCAGACCCCGCTTCATTGCTCGATGAGGAAGGGCTGATCGACCCGGCGAAGGCCTGGGCCGTCATGATGCGCAACGAGAAGCCGGGCGGCCACGGCGAGCGCTCGGTCGCGGTCGGCGTGCTCGACATGGCGCTGTGGGATTTGCGCGCCAAGGCCGAGGGGAAGCCGCTGTGGCGCCTGCTCGCCGAGCGTTATCGGCCAAAGGAACTTGGCGGCGAGGCCGACCCGCGCGCCTGGGTCTACGCCGCCGGCGGGTATTACTACCCCGGCAAGGGCATCGACGCCTTGCAGGACGAGGTGCGGCACTACCGCGATCTCGGCTATGCCTGCGTCAAGATCAAGATCGGCGGCGCGCCGCTGGCCGAGGATCTGCGCCGCATCGAGGCGGTGCTGGCGGTGGTCGGCGCCGGCGACAATCTGGCGGTCGACGCCAACGGCCGCTTCGCACTCGATGAGGCGATCGCCTATGCCGACGCGCTCGCCCCGTACGGGCTGCGCTGGTACGAGGAACCGCTCGACCCGCTCGATTACACGGCGCACGCGATCCTCGCCGAGCGCTACACGCCGCCGCTCGCGACCGGCGAGAACCTGTTTTCGGTGCACGACGCGCGCAACCTGGTGCGCCACGCCGGATTGCGGCCGGACCGCGACGTGCTGCAATTCGACCCGGCCCTGTCCTACGGCCTCGTCGAATACCTGCGCACGCTCGACATGCTGCAGCGGCACGGCTGGTCGTGGCGGCGCTGCGTGCCGCATGGCGGGCACCAGTTCGCGCTCAACATCGCGGTCGGCCTCGGCCTCGGCGGCAACGAAAGCTACCCGCAGGTCTTCGCCCCGTTCGGCGGCTTCGCCGACGATTGCCCGGTCGAAAACGGCCTCGTCGCCCTCCCCGACATCCCCGGCATCGGCTTCGAAGCCAAGGCGGCGCTCTATCGTGTGATGCGGCCGCTGGCGGCGGGGTAGGGCGGAAAAGCGCAGCGCATTCCGCCACCCGTTCGAGCAGTTGTGACATGGCGGAATACGCGACGCTCTTCCGCCCTACATGAACCCGGATCGTCATTCCGGGGCCGGCGACGCCGGAACCCGGAATCCATATTCCCGAGGCCGGTGTGCATGGGTTCCGGGTTCGCCGCTAGGCGGCGCCCCGGAATGACAGATTGCGGTAATTGGCTTATATCGTCCGCAATGCCGCCGAAAGAGGCCTGCGACCCATGACCTCCCGCTCGCGCCCGGTTGTATTGTGCATCCTCGACGGTTGGGGGGAACGGGCGGACAGGACCGACAACGCCATCGAACAGGCGAAGACGCCGGTGTGGCATCAGTTGCTGCGGCGCTGGCCGCATGCGCAGCTCGACGCGAGCGAGCATTATGTCGGATTGCCGGACGGGCAGATGGGGAATTCCGAGGTCGGCCACACCAATCTCGGCGCCGGCCGCGTCGTCATGCAGGATTTGCCGCGCATCGACCGGGCGATCGCCGACGGCACGCTCGCCGGCCTGCCGCCGCTGCGCGAATTTATCAACAAGCTAAAGGCATCGGGCGGCACCGCGCAGGTCATGGGCCTCATGTCGCCGGGCGGCGTGCATTCGCACCAGCATCAGATCGCCGCGCTGGCCAACATCCTCGCCGCGGCCGGGTTGCCGGTCGCCGTGCACGCGTTTCTCGACGGCCGCGACACGCCGCCCAAGGCGGCGATCGGCTACCTCAAGCAATTTGCCGCCGACACCACCGGGCACCCGGCGATCCGCATCGCCACGGTCGCCGGGCGCTATTACGCGATGGACCGCGACAAGCGCTGGGACCGCGTCGAGAAGGCGTATTGCCTGCTGGTCGAGGGCGCGGGCGAACGGGCGGCGGACGCTATTGCTGCGGTCGAGGCGGCCTATGCGCGCGGCGAGGGCGACGAATTCGTGCTGCCGACCGCGCTCGCCGGTTGGCACGGCATCCGGGACGGCGACGGCGTGCTGTTCGCCAATTTCCGCGCCGACCGCATCCGCGAGATCGCAACGGCCCTGCTCGACCCGGATTTCGCCGGCTTTCCGCGTGCGAAGCTCGTGCGCTTCGCCGCCGCGCTCGGCCTCACAGAATATTCGGAGGAGCTGAACCGCTTTCTCGCGACGCTGTTCCCGCCCGAGGATCTCAGCGGCACGTTCGGCGAGATCGTCGCCGATGCCGGCCTCACGCAATTGCGCATCGCCGAGACCGAGAAATACGCGCACGTGACGTTCTTCTTCAACGGCGGGCGCGAGACCGTGTTTCCCGGCGAGGAGCGCATCCTGGTGCCCTCGCCGAAGGTCGCGACCTACGACAAGCAGCCGCAGATGTCGGCGCCCGAGGTGACCGACAAGGTGGTGGCGGCGATCCGTTCCGGCCATTTCGACGTCGTCGTGCTGAACTACGCCAATACCGACATGGTCGGCCATAGCGGCGATCTCGCCGCGGCGATCGCCGCAGTCGAGACCGTCGATGCCTGCCTCGGCCGGCTTGCCGCCGCGGTCGAGGCCGCCGGCGGCACGCTCGTCATCACCGCCGACCACGGCAACGCCGAGACGATGCGCGATCCCGCGACCGGCGAACCGCATACCGCGCACACGCTGAACCCGGTGCCGTTCATCGTCGTCAACCCGCCGGGGGTGGTGGCGCGTGTCGAGAACGGCCGGCTCGCCGATGTCGCGCCGACCTTGCTGGCGATCCTCGGGCTGCCCCAACCCAAGGCGATGACCGGCCATTCGCTGATCGCGACGGATGCGAGGCGTGCCGCCGAATAGGACCGCGCAACGGACCGCCGCCGCGATCGTGCTGCTGGCGCTGACCATACCGGCGGTCCAGGCGGCCGACAGCGCCGCGCACGATTTCGATGGGTTGCGCCGGCAGTGCATCGCGGCCGCCGCCGTGGCGCAGGAGCGGGAGCGGGTCGTCGGCCGGATCGCGCACACGGTTTACCTGCTCGACCGCGATCTCGACGGGCGGCGGCGCGGTCTCGCCGACAGCCGTGCCGAGCAGGCGCGCCTCCTCGGCAGGATCGAAGTGCTGCAGCGCAACCTCGATGCCCGGCCGGCGCTGCTCGGCGCCGACCCGCTCGACCGCCGGCGCGGCGAGCTTCTGATCGCCGCGACGGTGCCGGAACTGCGAGGCGAGGCGCGAGCGCTCGGCAACGAATACCGGCGGGCCGGCGCGCTGCGGCGCGAGATCGCGGCGCGGGAAGGCGAGCTGGCCGGGGCGC
>DATEKP010000074.1:0-4963 GCA_035277405.1 Allostellaceae bacterium
GGCCAGCCTGGCGCCGGCGAGGCGGGCGCCGCGCAGATGCGCGCCGCGCAGATCGGCAGCGCTGAGATCCGCGCCGCTGAGGTCGGCCTCTTCGAGATCGATGCCGTAGAGATCGGCGCCCTGGAGCCGCACCGCCGCGAGCTGCGCGCGCATCATCCGGGCGCCCGACAATTTGGCGGCGCGCAGCCACGCCCCCGACAGATCGGCGCCGACCAGCTCGGCCATCGTCAGGTCGAGCCGGGCGCCGCCCGTTCCGCCGAGCCATTGGGCGTGCCGTTCCAGGAGCGGGTGGAGTTCGCTGGGGGTCATGCGAATTGCTCGGCATTTGTGGGGCGGCCGGCTTGCCGCTCCCGCCATTCGAACACCGAACGGTAAAATCTCCGTAAAACCCCGTGCAAATTTGGCGACCGCGGATTCGCAATTGCCCCTCTCCGCCCCCCTTGGGCCATGGCGGGGCGGAGAGGGTCGGGGTGAGGTGGGGGATTCCAGAGCGCCCGCCGATACCCACCTCACCCTCCCAGCGCTCCGCGCTGCTCCCTCTCCCCCCTGAAGGGCGGAGAGGGATTTCTGGGGGCCGCATCTCGCGTCACTCCGATCGGCTGCTAACCGTGCGCCAGCGGCACCAGCAGGAAATAGCCGTTGGCGGTCAGCAGCAGCGCGCCGACCGCGAGCACGCCGCTGACCCCGAGCAGCCAGGGCGAGGCCGCGACAATCGCCACCGACCCCAGCACGATCGCGATCTGGAACAGCGCCTCGGCATATTCGAAATTGGGGATCTGCGCCGCCGCGTGGTCGCGCCGATGCTCCCAGTCCTTGCCGGCGGCGAGCAATTCCTTTTTGCCGTTGCCGGTGGCCGGCTCGCTCTCGTAGCGCGCGGCGGTGTCGCGGTAGCCCTTGACCAGCTTGTCGAGCTTGGCGAGCCGCTCGGGCGGCAGGGCCGGTGCCGCCGCGGCCAACAGGTCGAGCTGCTCGGCGGCGGTCTGGTAATTGAGTTGGCGGATGTATTTCGCCTGGTAGAATGCATAGGTGTCGGACGCGTGGATATTGGCGTTCAGCATCTCCTTGGTCGCCTCGGCGCCGCCCAATGTGGCGATCGCCAAGAGCATCGCGACGACCCCGACATAGATGCCGGTCAGCCGGCGAAACCAGTCGTGCGCCGGGGCGGCATGCGCCTCTTCATGCGCGTGCTCATGGATCTGTTCGGCGATTTCGTGCGCTTCCACGTCGCCTCCTTTGCGTGGGTTCAGACCGAAAGAGAGCGCCGCGGCGGGGGATTGCGCTCGACCGGGATCGCCCGGCAATCTAGCATGGCGCGCCTGCCGGCCGCGAGCGGCCTGCGAAGCCGCGACGGGCTCCCCCTGCGGTGCAACGGGGTCGGACATAACCGCGGATGGACATTCACCAGCTCATTGCCGAAAACGGCGGCTATTTCTACCTGATCGTCCTGGTGTGGACCTTTCTCGAAGGCGAGACGGTGGTGATCTTTGCCGGGTTCGCCGCCGCCCAGGGCCTGCTCGATCCGCTGCTGCTGCTGGTTGCTGCGTGGCTCGGCAGCTTTGCCGGCGACCAGCTGTATTTCTGGCTCGGGCGACATTTCGGCACGCCATTGCTCGACCGTTTCCCGCGCTGGCGGCACGGCGTCGATTCGGCGCTCGTCTGGCTCGAACGCTACGACGCCGGGTTCATCCTGTCGTTCCGCTTCATCTACGGCATCCGCAACGTGTCGTCGTTCGCATTGGGGCTCAGCGCGGTGCGCTGGGACCGCTTTCTGCGCCTCAACCTCGCCGCCGCCTGGCTGTGGGCGGCGAGCTTTGTCTCGGTCGGCTATTTTCTTGGCCGCGCCTATCAGCGGCTGCTCGGCGACATTGCCCGCTGGTCGGGGCCGGCGATGCTGCTGGTCTTCGCGACGATCGCGCTGGCGATGCTGATGCTGCACCGGCGCCAGCGCCGCCGCAGCGAGCTGCCGCCGGGCATCAAGCCGGAACTGCCGCCGCCCTGAGCGGGTCAGGCGAGGATCGCCACCGGATTGCCGATCGCGAGGTCGAGCGCCTGACTGGCGGGGCCGCGATTGACCGCGATTTCGGCGAGGCCGTTGGAATTGACGTACCAGAACGCGACGCCCTCGGGCACCGCGGAGAACGTCGCCGCCGGCGCGATCGTGTGGCCGCCGGCCTGGAGACGAGCCTCGGCGGGCAATAGGGCGCCGCGCAACCCGGTCAGCGCATTGCCGTAATGGTCGATATAGACGATCTCCGCCAGATCGTTCGGCCAATCGGGATAGGCCAAGGGTTGCACCGGGCGCCCCAGTTCGGACGGCGCCTCGCCCAGCGCCAGCCGCGCCGCGACCGGTGCGAACAGGTCGCGGCCGTGAAAGCTCGCCGAGAGATCGGGCGGCCGCCAGGCGATCCTCCAAGAGCGCGCGGCGGCAGCGCGGCGCGCGACGATTTCGAACAGCCCGTTATCCGGCCCGGTATATAGCCGCCCGTCGGCCTCGACGATCAGCGCCCGGCGGGCGCCGCCGACGCCGGGGTCGATCACGCACAGAAAGACGCTGCCGGCCGGAAACCAGGCGGCGTAGGCGGCGAGCAGATAGGCCGCTGGCCGCGGCTGCGCCGCCGGCGCGTCGGCGAACAGCGACACGATTGGCACCGCCGGCGCGATCCGCTGCAGCACCGCCTCGACCTGCCCGGTATAGGGGCCGGCCAGGCCGAAATCGGTGAACAGCACGATCATCGCCGGACTATGCCGTTGCCCGCGACCAGACAGCAAGCGGCGGCAAGGATGCCGCATGTTGGATAGTAAAATGTCATCGTGGATTCGCCCGGCCGAAGCGATCGGCTCGGGGATGTCAAGGAGTGGCAAGGTTAATTCAGGCAAACCTGCCACCGCCTAAAGTAGGCCCCGGCGCAACAGTTGAGGGTTCTTGCAAATATTGCCGGACCGGATATGGTCCGCCGCGGTACGAATTCGCGCTTGGGGGAGAGCATGAAAGGGGTGGGCCTGATCGCGCTGGTGCTGGCGGCGGCGCTGGCGGTGCAGCCGGGCTGGGCGGCGCGCAAATCGGCGAAAAAGCCCGCGAGCAACTGCCCGACCGCGGCCACGGCCGAGGCCGAGGCCGGCTTGCGCTACATGACCCAGCTCGGCATCGCCAGCAACGCCTGTACGAGCATGGGCGTCTACGCCGATTTCCGCGTCCGCAACCGCGACGCCATCGTCGCCTACCAGAAGACGATGATCGCCAACCTGCACGGCAACGCGGCGTTCGATCGTTGGAACACCAGCCTTGCCAATGAGTTGGCGCAGCAGCAGTCGAGCATGGTGCCGGCCCAGTTCTGCCAGCAGTCGGTGCCGCTGTTGAAGCAGGCCGGCACCTTCGATCTCAAGGCGTTCCGCGCCTATGCCGCGGCACAGGGAGCAACGCTGCAAAGCGCACGCTGCGGGAAATAGGCCGAGGAACTATGTCATTCCGGGACGGCCCCTCTGGGCCGGAACCGGAAGCCAGGAACACAGGCTGAGCCTTGATTTGCCAGGCATGTGTTTATGGGTTCCGGGTTCGCGGGCAAGCCCGCGCCCAGGAATGACGGGTTTCCGGCGTATCGCCGCTGCGCGCCGCGACAATAGGTCCACCGCGGCCTCGTTCTGCGCTACAGTGATGGCGCAACCGACGGGAGGCCCGGATGGCCCACATCGTCCTCGGCATGGGGACCTCGCACACGCCGATGCTGAACGCGCCGGCGAGCGATTGGCCGCGCTTCTATGAGCGCGATTCGCGCCGTAGCAACCTGCTCGACACCGAGGGGCGGCCGACGACCTATGAGGCGCAATTGCGCCATGCGCCCGCCGACATCGACGCGCAGATCGCGCCGCAGCGCATGGCGGCGCGGCACGCAGCGGTCGAGGGCGCGATGGCGCGGCTGGGCGAGTTGCTTGAGACGGCCCGGCTCGACGCGCTGATCGTCGTCGGCGACGACCAGGACGAGCTGTACCACGCCGACAACATGCCCGGCGTCCTCGTCTATTACGGCGAGGCGATCCGCAACGTGCCGCTGGCGCCGCCCGCAGAGCCGAACTGGGGCTGGCGCGCCGCGGCGCGGTGGTACGAGGAGAAGGAGTCGCGCGACTATCCGGTCGATAGCGCATTGGCGCGCCATCTGATCGGCGAGTTGATCGAGCGCGACTTCGATATCGCGAGCTCCGACGGGATCCCCGACGGGGAAGGGGAGGGGCACGCGATCGGCTTCGTCCACAAGCGCATCATGCGCGAGGTCGTGCCGGTCGTGCCGATCGCGATCAACACCTACTACCCGCCTAACCAGCCGACCCCGCGGCGCTGCTACCGCCTAGGCCAGGCGATCCGCGCCGCGGTCGAGGCCTATCCCGGCGACGCGCGGGTCGGCGTCATCGGCTCGGGCGGGCTGTCGCATTTCGTCGTCGATGAGGCGCTCGACCGCGGCTTTCTCGACATGCTGAAGCGGAAGGACGCCGCGGCGATCGAGGGCCTGCCGCGCGAAAAACTCAATTCCGGCAGTTCGGAAATCCGCAACTGGATCTGCGTCGCCGGCGCCGTCGAGCATCTCGCGCTCGAATGGTCGCTCTACGAGCCGGGCTACCGCACCCCGGCCGGCACCGGCACCGGCCTCGGCTTCGCATATTGGGCTTAAGCATGTCGTTATTCCGGGGCGCCGCTCAGCGGCGAACCCGGAACCTATGAACACAGGCCTCTGGAATATGGGTTCCGGGTTCGGCCTTACGGGCCGCCCCGGAATGACAAGGTAGGCAGGAGGAATCGGCAATGAACCGCAAGGACAGCGAGGATCTGGTCCGGGTCGGGCCGGGCACGGTGATGGGCGAATTGATGCGCCAGTACTGGATCCCGGCGGCGAAATCCTCGGAATTAGAGGCCGACGGCGATCCGGTGCGGCTGATGCTGCTGGGCGAGCGGCTGATCGCGTTCCGCGACAGC
>DATEKP010000075.1:0-4740 GCA_035277405.1 Allostellaceae bacterium
GTCGAGGCGTGAGCGACGACCCGTTTATCTGGCTGGAGGAGGTCGACGGCGAGGCGGCGCTCGCGTGGGTGCGGCGCGAGAACGCGCGCAGCCTCGCCATCCTCGAAGGCGGCCCGCGTTACGACAAATTGTACCGCGATGCGCTCGCCGTCATCACCGCGCCCGACCGCATCCCCTATCCGCGCTTCCTCGGCGAGCGCCTCGCCAATTTCTGGCAGGACGACGCGCATGCGCGTGGCCTGTGGCGGACGACGAGCCTTGCCGCGTTCGCCGCGGCCGAACCGGACTGGCGCACCCTGCTCGATATCGATGCACTGGCCGCCGCGGAAGGGCGCAACTGGGTGTTCCACGGCGGCGGCGTCTTGCCGCCCGATTATCGCCGTGCTCTGGCCAGCCTGTCCGATGGCGGCAAGGACGCGCACGAGACGCGCGAATTCGACCTCGCCGCCGCAAGCTTTGTCGAAAGTGGCTTCTTCCTGCCCGAGGGCAAGCAGAGCGCCGCCTGGCTCGACGACGATACGCTGATCGTCGCGCGCGACTGGGGGCCGGGGACGATGACCGCCTCCGGCTACCCGTTCGTGCTGAAGCGCTGGCGCCGCGGCGCGCCGCTTGCCGCGGCCGAGGAGATGTTTCGCGGCGCGCCGGAGGATGTCAGCGCCGGCGCCAGCGTGTTGCGCGATCCGGATGGCGCGGTACGCGGCATTCTCGTCAACCGTCAGGTCAGCTTTTTCGACAGCGAGCTCTATCTGCTGACACAGGCCGGACCGCTGCGCCTGCCATTGCCGCCGCGCGCCAGCTTCCGCGGCTTTGTCGCCGGCCAGCTGGTATTTTCGCTGGAGGAAGAATGGCGGCATCTGCCCGTCGGGGCGCTCATCTCGCTCGATCTGGCCGTCTGCCTGGCCGACGCCGAGAACGCCGCTCCGCTCTTGGTGTACGACCCCGGACCGCGCGAGGCGGTCGAGGATGTCGCAACAACCCGCACGCGCCTGCTGGCGACGATCTATCGCGAGGTCGAGGGCAGCGCCGTTGCGTTCCGCCTCGTCGACGGCGTCTGGCGGGCGACGCCGCTGGAACTGCCCGAGCACGCGTCGGTGCAGCTAATCTCGGCCAGCGACCACGACGAGCAGGCATTCGTCGACGTCACCGGCTACCTGCAGCCGAATACGCTGCACCTGGCCGATGCCGAGACCGGCACCACGCAGCCGGTCAAGAGCCTGCCGCCGCGCTTCGACGCCAGCCAATGCGCGGTCGAGCGCTTTGCCGCGACTTCGCGCGACGGCACCGCGATACCGTATTTTGTCGTGCGCCCGCAATCGCTGCGCCTGGATGGCTCCGCCCCTACCCTGCTTTACGGCTATGGCGGCTTTCAGGTATCGCTGACCCCATCCTACGCCGGCGCGCTCGGCAAATTGTGGCTGGAACGCGGCGGGGTCTATGTCGTCGCCAATATCAGGGGCGGCGGCGAGTTCGGCCCGGCCTGGCACCAGGCGGCGCTGAAGCGCGACCGCCAGCGCGCCTACGACGATTTCATCGCGGTTGCCGAGGATCTGGTCCGCCGCGGCGTCACCAGCCCGCGCCGGCTCGGCATCATGGGCGGCTCGAACGGCGGCCTATTGATGGGCGCGATGCTGACGCAGCGCCCCGAATTGTTCCGCGCTGTCGTGATCCAGGTGCCGCTCCTCGACATGCTGCGCTACCACAAATTGCTGGCCGGCGCGTCGTGGATGGCCGAATACGGCGACCCCGACAAGCCGGACGAGAGCGCCTTCCTGCGCGCGATCTCGCCCTATCACAATTTGCGGCCGGGGGTCGTCTATCCCGAGCCGTTCTTCGTCACCTCGACCAAGGACGACCGCGTGCATCCCGGCCACGCCCGTAAGATGGCGGCCAAGATGCAGGCGATGGGCCTGCCGTTTCTCTATTACGAGAACATCGAGGGTGGCCACTCCGCCGCCGCGACCCTGCAGGAGCGGGCCCGCCGCCACGCCCTCGAATTCACCTATCTGTCCCGGAAGCTGATGGATTGAGCCGTTCAACCCCGCTGAACGGGAAGGGGAGCCCGCCGATCGTGCTCACGGGGGACTGAGGCATTGTCGAAGCCCGCCCACTGCGGCACCCTGCGCTCGGACGATCCGATAGATGCGGCTCAAAAGGAAAGCGAATGCCCATCCGCACCGGCAAGGAATTTCTTGCGGCCCTGAAAGACGAGCGGCAGATTTTTATCGACGGCGAGCGCGTCCTGGACGTGACCCGCGACCGGCGCTTCGCCGGCGCGGCGCGGAGCCTCGCCGAATTGTTCGACATGCAGCACGAGCCGGCGCTCCACGACAGGATGACCTTTACTTCGCCGTCGAGCGGGGAGCCGGTGGGCCTCTCGTTTGTCGAACCGCGCTCGGCCGATGACCTGGTGCGCCGGCGCGGGATGGTCAAAACCTGGATGGACAAGACCTGCGGCATGTTCGGCCGCAGCCCCGATTTCCTCAATGTCATGCTGACCGGGCTGGCCGCCGCCGCGCCGACATTCGGGAAATTCGCCGACAATATCCGCGACTACCACGTCTATGCCCGCGAGCATGATCTGTGCATGACGCACACGCTGCTCAACCCGCAGGTCGATCGCTCGCGCCCGGTCGAGAACCAAGCGAAGGATCTCGCAGCGAAGATCGTCAGGGAGACCGACGCCGGCATCGTCGTCGCCGGCGCCCGCATGGTCTCGACATTGTGCGCCTTCGCCGACGACATCCTGGTCATGCCCTCGACGTTTCTCGCCACCAACGAGGCGGCGGCGCCCTACGCGTTCGGCTTCTCGATCCCGGTCGCGACCCAAGGGCTGCGCTTCGTGTGCCGGCCATCCGTTGTCCACCACGGCGCCGCCTCGCCGATGGACTGGCCGCTGTCGTCGCGGCTCGACGAGGGCGACGGCCTGGCCGTCTTCGACAACGTGCTGGTGCCGTGGGAGCGCGTCTTCATCCACCGCGACCCGGAGATGTGCAACGGCCTGTTCCAGCGCACCCAGGCGATGCCGCAGGTCTTGCATCAGACCGCGACCAAGAACCTGGCGAAGGCCGAGTTCATGATGGCACTGGGCTTCGCGATCGCGCGCTCGACCAATATCGACCAGCACCTCCACGTGCAGGGCATGCTGTCCGAATTGATCCTGCATACGGAGACCGTGCGCGCCGCGATCCGCGCCAGCGAGGCCGACGCCGCGCCGAGCCCGGCCTCGGGGCTGATGACCCCGGCCGAGATGCCGCTGTGGACCGTGCGCATGGGCTTCCCGCAGATGTTCGTGCGCGCCTGCGAGATCATCCAATTGCTCGGCGCCGGCGGCCTCGTCGCGGTGCCGTCCTACGCCGAATTGTCCGGCCCGGCGGCTGCCGATGTCGAAACTTATGCCCAGGCCGCCAACGCCGACGCGCCAAGCCGGGTCAAACTGTTCCGCCTCGCCTTCGACGCCGCCGTGTCCTCATTTTCGGGAAGGCAGCAGCTCTACGAGCGCTACTACTCCGGCGACCCCGTCCGCCTCGCCGGCGCCCTCTACGCCCTCTACGACAAGGACGCACCAGTCGCCCGCATCCACGAGATGCTCGCGGAGATCGAGGCGAAAATACCCTCTCCCGCACCGCGGGAGAGGGGGGACCGGCCGCAATAGCGGCCGGTGGGTGAGGGTTCATCGGCCGGATACCCTCACCCGGCCGCGAGCCTTCGCTCGCGGCCACCCTCTCCCGCAATGCGGGAGAGGGGCTTACGCGAACGCCGGCATGACCTCGCGGGCGAACAAGTCGGTCGAGCGGAGGGCGTCGGCGGGGGGCATGTGGCCGAACGCGAAATCGCAGACGAAATAGGTGGCGCTGGAGGCCTCGACCGCCTCCTTGACGTAGTCGCGCACCTGGGCCGGGGTGCCGGCGATCGCGTGGCCGTGCGCCTGCAATGCGTCCCATTCCTGGGGGAGTGACCCGGCGAGCGGGAACGGCACGGCGTATTTCGCCCATAGCCGCTCCATGTTGTGGCGCCAGCTCGGGTAGGCGCGCCTTGCGGTGTCGCGCGCCGCCGCCTCGGTCTCGGCGATGACGACATGGCGGTTGATGCCCATCAGCGGCAGATCGGCCTGGCTGCGGCCGAGCTTCGCCCATTCCGCCTTGTAGAGATCGATGATCGCGCGCGCCGCCGAAGTGTCGCGCAACGTCACGATATGGGCGCCGCGCTCGGCCGCCCATGGGATGCTGTCGGGGCGCGAGGTGCCGTACCACAATTCGGGATAGGGCTTCTGCACCGGCTTCAGGACGATCGGCACATGGTCGAAATCGTAGAATTTGCCGTGATAGGTCAGCTCGTCCTCGGTGAAGCCGATGCGGGTGACCTCGAAGGCCTCGCGGAACTGCTCGGCGCCGGTGGCGAAATCGATGCCGTAGAAGCCGACCTCGATCGGCGAGATGCCGCGCCCGACGCCATAGAGAAACCGCCCGCCCGACAGCTGGTCGAGCATGCAGACCTCGTCGATCAGCCGCAGCGGGTGATAGAGCGGCAACAGGTACACCATCGGGCCGAATTTGAGCCGCGTGGTGCGCTGCGCCACGGCCGACAGGAAGATGCCGGGCGACGGCGCATAGCCCAATGGCGTGTTGTGGTGCTCCGCCAAGTGATAGGCGTAGAACCCGGCGCGGTCATAGGCCTCGATTAGCCGGAGTCGGTTCTCGAAATGCCGCCGCAGCGGCACGCCGCTGTCGTCGAGGTGGTCGA
>DATEKP010000076.1:0-7697 GCA_035277405.1 Allostellaceae bacterium
CGCTGAAGGACGACCTCGAAAACTCGCCGAGCTTCGGCGTCGCGGCGGAATGAAGACGGCCTTCCGCGCCCCGCTCGGCGGGGCAGGGGCTCGCGCAGTGGGCTACATCACTCCCGCCGAGTGAAAGGCGTAGCGGCTGAAATCGCCGAAGCGGCGCGAGGCCACCAGCAACAGCGGCTGGCTGATGTGCCTGCCAAGCTCGGCCGCCAACGTCAGCGCGCGCGCATTGGTGCCGGCAAGCAGCACGGACACGCCCCCCTCGGAACTTGCGGTTGCACCTGCCAGCGCCGCTTCGAGCACCCGCTCGAAGGGCAGCGGCGGCATCGCCGCAATCGGGCCGACGCGGCCCGACGGCGAAACATAAGCGTAGCCCCGCGCCTCCCCGCCGGCGCGAAAAAAAAGACGGCAGACATTGCCGGGAACATGCAGCAGATAGCGGTGCATGCTTTCCCGGCTCATCTCGAGCAGCGGCCCTTCGATTGCGGCGAGCCGCGCCTCGGCGCCGGGACCGGGCGCGAGCACTTCGAAATCGACCATCGGGCGCCGGGCAAGCCGCTGTCGCAATTCGGCCGCCGGCGCCTCGAATACGTAGATCGGCTCTTGCGGCAGCATGCCGTGCCGCAGGTACAGGCCGATCGAAACCGGGTTGTAGGCGAGCGTGATCAGACTGCGGATCGTGGCGTCGCGGCCGCCGTCGGCCAGTGCGCGGGCCAGCAGCTGCCGCCCAACGCCGGCCGCCTGGCAGGTGGGATCGACGAACAGATAGGCCAGGAACCAGGCCGGGCGGTACATCGAATGGATCGAAACACCGACTATCGCACCGCTTTCCTCGGCCACCCAGCAGCGCTGGTCCTCATCAACCAGCGCGAAAGCGTAGAACGGGTTGACCCGCCCCGGCGGAATCTCGGCGAAGCCGTGCTTACGGCTTAAGGCGTTGTAGGCGGCGCGGACGACGCGGTCGATCGCTGCCACGTCGTCTTCCGCGGCTCGGCGATAATCCACCATTGTTTGCCTCCGCGAGCTGCCTGTGGGCTTACCGCAGCGCGCTGACGTCGTCGGGGTTGACGAGGTCGGGGACGGTCCAGCCGCACAAGTCGTATTCGGCCATGCAGCTGTACGCAGACGGCGCCACATGATGCCCGCCGTTCGCGGCCGCCAGCATCGTCATCGCGTTACCGCCATTCTGTCCGGTCTCCCTACGCGACTATCCGGCAGCCCTGCGGGCTCTTCCGAACCGCCCGGTACGCGCGTCGTAGACGAGGTTGGCGATATCGCCAACCAGGATCGCTGAGGCGGTGCACGACCAGACGACCGTTTCAACGGTGCGCCAGTCGAACGGATTGTCGAGGCCAAAGATGCCAAGGATCACGCGAATTTCGAGGAACGTCAGCGCCGCCGCATAGCTGCGGATCATCCATTGGCGGTGCTGATCGATCCGGCGCCGCAGCGCGAATACCAGACCGATCAGCGTCGTCGTGAACAAGAGCGACCCTTGGATCACGGTTTCGACGGTAAAGGACCGGTCGGCGCCTTGCGCCTCGTCAAAGTATTGGATGATGATGCCGAGCGGCGCGAGGATCATCGCCCCGGCGACGTAGAAGGCGCCGGTCGTGCGGTGCAGCGTCAGGTACCGCCGCCGCAGGCGATCGGAAAACTGCATCGGCGCCAGGACCAGCGCGCAGCCGCCAGCCAAGCCGTGGCCAAGTAGATACCATTTGAACGGCTCGTAATGCTTCCAGATCGGGGCGGCCGCGTTGATCAGGAAATATTCGTTATGGTAGATGACATAAGCGGCCATCAGGCCGATCACAGTAAACACAATCGGCTTCGGGCCAATCGTTTTCGGCACGCCAGCCTTGGCCAGATCGACCATCGTAACCTCCCCTGAAGGTGCTGAAGCCGGTTCGTCCTATTGCAGTCAATCCGGACCGAACTTTGCAGCCTGGTGCCGCTCCGCCGTTATTTCAAGGCGCTGACGTCGTCGGGATTGACGAGGTCGCGGACGGTCCAGCCGGCGAGATCGTATTCGGCCATGCAGCTGTCGGCGAACGCCTTCCACTCGGCGGCCTGGCCCGAGGCGTTAGCGCCGAGGATCGCGAAGCGGCGGATCTCCTCGTGGCTGCCGGAATAGTTGACCTCGTAGAGTTCGTGGCGCGCGCCGAACTCGCTGCCGATCGCGTCCCACAAGAGTTTCATCAGCTTGACCCGCTCGACCGCGGTGACGCCGCCCGAGCCGCGGACATAGAGGTCGAGATACTTGCGCAGTTCCGGCGTCTGAAAGTCGCGGGCGTGCGAATTGAGGTAAATCAGGCTGCTGGCGACCGTCTTCTCGATCTGATGCTTGACCTGCACATAGGCGTCCGGGGCCAGCACGTGGTAGGCGGCGCCTGCCTCGGCGTTGGGCAGCACGAAGCCCTCCGCCCACGGGCTCGGGTTGTGCGCCATCGCGTCGGTAAGCGCCCACATGGCGTTGCGCCAGGTGATGACCTCGCCGACATTGGCCTCGACGCCGCGAAAGCCGATTGTGCCGGCCGTCTCGGTGGCCTTGATCAAGAGGCCGCAGATAAAGTCGAGCTTGACCGCCAGCCGGGTGCAGCCGTGCAGTTGGAAGCGCGGCACGAAGCCGCTGCGCGGGAAGAAGGTGTTGGCCTTCTCGACATCGCCGCAGACGAACACGTCCTCCCACGGGATGAAGACATCGTCCATGATGAAGATCGCGTCGTTCTCGTCGAGGCGGCTCGATAACGGATAGTCGAACGGGCTGCCGAGCACGGCGGCGCGCTGCTCGTTCGAGACGCGGCAGATCAGTTTTACGCCCTTGGCGTTGGTCGGCACCAGGAACACCAAAGCGTATTTCGGGTCCTGCATCGGGATCAGGCCGTAGCTGCCGATGAAGGTGTAATGGGTCAGCGCCGAGCCGGTGGCGACGACCTTGGCGCCGCTGACGTAGATCCCGGCATCGGTCTCTTTCGTCACATGGGCGCAAACATCGGCGAGGCCGCCGGCTGAGTTCGGCGCCATGTTGCGGTCGACAGGCGGGTGCAGCAGCGCATGGCCGATGAACGGCACCCGCTGCTGGCTGTAGCGGTACCAGCGGCGCGCGTTGTCCTGATAAGGCTCGTAGAACTCGGTGTTGCCGCCGAGCGTCGCGGTCAGGGCCGCCTTGTAGTCAGGCGAGCGGCCGTACCAGCCCCAGGTCAGCCGCGCCCAGGCGGCGATCGCGTCGCGTGCCTTGACCAGATCCTCGGCCGAGCGCGGCGCCACGAAATAACGCTGGGTGAAGCCGCCCCACTCGGTCGGGCAGGTCAGGATACCGCGCTCTTCCTGCCGGTCGCGGTGCAGCGCATCGTACAGGCGCGCGACCATGCGCGCCGAATTGCGGAAGGCCGGGTGCTCGGCGATGTTCTTGACCCGTTCGCCGTAAATCCACACCTCGCGCCCGTCGTCGAGGCTGGCGAGAAATTCTTTGCCGGTATAGGGCCGCACCGGCTCGTCGGCGCGCGTTGCTGTCGTCATGCTGCCCTCCCTGGTGCCGCGTTACCGGCCCATCGCCGTTCAGCGCTGCGCTGCCTTTGCCGATCGGACGCGTCTCACTTCGCCGCCTGCGGCCCCTGCCACGGCGTCAAGCGGTCGAAGACCACCCGGTAGGTCTGCCGCTGCGGGTCGTAGGTGACACTGTAGCGGGCGGGATACTCGCCGGGTAACGAATAACGGGCCGGCACGGCGACGGCCTGCACCTCGCTCGGGCGGCGCTTCAGGTAATCGATGGCAACCATCGGCTCGAGGAACGCCAAACGCCCGTTCTGGTCGTAGCCGTAGATCAGGGTGTTGGCGAACTTGCCGTGGTGAAATTCAGGCGCGGCGGCGGGAACCGCATGCAGCCCCATCCGGCTGACCTGGGTGCCGGGCGGAATCGAATACCCGGGCGGGATCAGAGCCGCCGGCGGCATCGTCACATCGGCCACGTCCGGGGTCTCCGGATGGGCATAATGGATCGCCAGCTGGTCCTGGCGGCCGACGAGGTAAAAATGAAAGTCGAAATGCGCCACGTCATAGATGCCCGGCGGTACGTGGCCCATCGGGTGCCAGTTGATCATCACGTGATCGAACCCGGTCGCCGGCGCTGCCCTCGGAAAATCCAGGTAATAGGCCCAGTCGAGCATCGGGTCGCCTGCATTCGGTCGCGGCGGCAAACCCCCCAGCATGCCGGCGGTGAACTCGACGGCGATGGCGACCGGGGCGTTGGCGCGGTCGGTCAATACGACGGTCCGGGCGGTGCCGTTGCCGATCGCGACCGCCGGCCCGCGATACGTATGCGCGACCACGGCCGCGCCCTCGTTGCCGGCCGCCCAGGCCGAGTACAGACAAGCCAGAGTAAATGCCAGCCCCGCGATCCCGGCGCCCAGTCGCCGGGCATAGGCAGCCCGTCCGAACGCTGTCGTCATCGCTGTGTCCTCCCTGTTTTTAAACGTCCAGCTCCGATCGCTTCATCGCAGCCGAACCGGAGCATGCCCGCGCCGCGATTATTTTTTAGGTCGATTTGAATGCTGCTCGGCACTACCGGCGGGCGGCCCTCGCAGGAAGCCCCGCTTCCCGCCGGCAATTGTCGTTGCGGGACGGCAGATGTCAAGTTCCGTGCCGCTGCGAGACGGCGTTTTGAAGGGCGGAAACGACGGCGCTGCAACCGGATGACGAACCCCGCCATTATCCGGTAAAATGAACAGGACCGCGACAATGCTGGGGCGTCGCGCGCAAGGGGGGAGGCATCCGCTGTTTAAGAACCTGAAGCTTGGGCACACGGTTTACGGCGTCGTGCTGCTGCTGACCATTGTTGCCGTGCTGATCAGCATTGTCGGGGTCACCGGCATGCAGACATACAACCAGCAGATCGGGCAGATGCGCGGCATCGCCAAGACTGCGGTTGTCGGCGAACGGATCGACACTCTCGTCACGTCGGCGATTGCGGCCGTGCAGACCATGCTGATGGCGAGCGATCCCGACGCAGCGGCAAAGCTCGCCGCACCGGTCGAACAAAGTGTTGCGGAGGTGCAACAGCAGGCTGCGGCGCTCGCCACCGACGCGTCTCCTGCGGATGTGGCCGCGATCGACCGGGCTCGCGGCGATATCGATCGCTTCGTCAAATCGCATGCCGAACTGGCCAGGCTCGTGCGGGCCGGGTCGCTGGAGCAGGCGCGCGCCCTCGACCAGAGCGACGCGGCGCGCGCCGACCGGCGTACCGTCAGCGAGGCGATGCATGCGCTGGCGGCCGCGCAGAAGGGACGTATCGACGAACTGACCGCCGCCACCAAGACGTTCTACGATTCGCGGCTGCTGTTGATGATCGCGCTGGCCGCGCTCGGCGTCGGCCTCGCGGCGATCGCCTTGATGATCGTGATCAGCCGCATCACCCGGCCCATCTCGCAATTGACCGAGCGCGTCATCGAGAACATCCGCCGGGTGGCGAACGCCGCGACCCAGGCGAGCAGCGCCGTCAGCCAGGTGTCGGACGGTTCCAACGTGCAGCTGACCGCGCTCAGGCAGTCGGCCGCCGCGCTCGGCCAGAGCACCGAGGCGATCGCCGAGGTCGCGCGCTCGACCCAGCTCGCCAGCGAGCAGGCCAAAGAGGCCGCCAACCTCGTCGCCGACGGCATCCGCCAGATGGACCGCATGGTCGAGGTGGTCAACGCGATTTCCGAGAACAGCACGCAGATCAGCCAGATCGCCGGCGCGATCTCGCAGATCGCCAGCCAGACCAACATGCTGGCGCTCAACGCCGCGATCGAGGCGGCGCGCGCCGGCGAGCACGGCAAGGGCTTCGCCGTCGTCGCCGAGGAGGTGCGCAAGCTGGCCGAAAACTCGGGCGGGCTGGCGCAGGAGATCGCCAGCCTCGTGCAGCACGCCACCGATGCGGCCGGCCGCGGCGTCACGATGGCGCGCGAGGTCGCCGACAACATGCATCATATCGCCGAGGGCGTGCAGCAGAGCGACCGGCTGGTCGGCGCCATCGCGACCGCGATGGAAGAGCAGCAGGCGACCGTGCGCGGCATCAACACCAACGTCGTCGAGCTGACCCGCATCGGCCAGTCGAACGCCACGGCGGCCGAAGAGATCACCGCGACGATGATCGACCTGTCGAAGCTCGCCGAGCGCTCGCGCGGCGATGTCGACGAGTTCAAGGCGGTCGGGTTGTAGACCGGTGCGCGGCTTCGCGTGCGAAATGATGCCCGGTGGCGCGGGTTCGGCTATGCTTGCGCGCCCGGCGCGTAATCGTCGCGCCGGCGGCGCGCGACAGTAGGATGACGACCGGCATGGAGGATGCCCTCCGCGATCTGCAGCTGGCGATGGCGGCGCACCGCAAGGCGCTGGGCGAGAGCCGGCCGGGGCGGGCGGAGGCCGTGGCGCGGCAGTTCCTGCTGCAGCGGCTGGCGCGCGACGTCGAGCGCGTCTGCGGCATCGAGATCACCGAGATGATGGAGGCAAAGCTCGCCCGCGTGCTGTCGTCGGTGGCGGTCGGCGAGCTTGAAGCGTGGGTGGGCCGGCTGCACCGCCTGCCAGCTCACGACCCGGAATGGCTGAGCCTCATTGAAAACCTGACGGTCCACGAGACCTTCTTCCACCGCGACCGCGCACAGCTCGACCTACTGCGTGAGGTCCTGGGCGAGCTCGTCGCCGCGGCGGCCGGCGAGGGCAGGCGTCGGCTGCGCTTGTGGTCGGCCGGATGCGCCAGCGGCGAGGAGGCCTACACGCTGGCAATCCTCGCGTTGTCCGCGCTGCGCGACGCCGGCTGGGCCGAGGAAACCGTTGACGGCGACATCGTCTGCCGCGAGCCGTGGCAGCTCGACGTGCTCGGCACCGACATTTCCCGGGTCGTCCTGACGCAGGCGCAGGCAGCGGTCTATTCGACCGAGGGGCTCAGCGCGTTCCGCGACCTGCCGCCGGAGCTGCAGCGGTTCTTCCCGGTCCTGCCGAAGAGCCCCGAGACCGGCGACGTCGAGTTGCGCGGCGTATTGCCGGCGGTCAAACGGCATGTCCGGTTTCGTCATTTCAATCTGATCGCACGCTCGCCGCCGGAAACCGGCTTCGACGTCGTCCTGTGCCGCAACGTGCTGATCTACCTGACGGCCTCCGCCCGCACCGAGGTGCAGGCGCATTTCCGCCAGGCGCTGCGGCCGGGCGGCGTTCTGCTGCTCGGCCCGACCGACACGCCGGTCGAGCCGGCGGTATACCAGGCGCGCTGGGGCGCCGGCGCCGTCGCCTATGTCCTGCAGGCGCAAGATGAGTGACCGCATCGGCCGGATCACCGATACCGCGCGCGATGCCTCCGGCGGCAGCTGGGTCGCCTTCATGCTGGCGGGCGAGCGCTTTGCGCTGCCGATGGAGGCGGTCGATGCGGTAGTGCCGCCGCCGCCGCTGTCGCGTCTGCCGCATACCGGGGCCGCGACGCTCGGCGCCGGCAACTTCGCCGGCCGGATTCTGCCGGTCCTCGATCTCGCGCGGCTGCTCGACCGCCCGTCGGGCCGCCGCGCTTATGACGGAAGCGGCGAAATTCTGCGGTTGCGGGCGCAGGATGGCGGCGTCGGGCTGTGGATCGACCGGGTCGATCGGCTGACGCGCTTCGCGGCGGGAGAGGCCGCCCCGGCGGGGCTGACCCTGCTCGACCCGCTGCCGCTGCTGGCCGCGGCCGGCGCTCCGCGCGA
>DATEKP010000077.1:0-9850 GCA_035277405.1 Allostellaceae bacterium
CGTCAACGCAACGCCTTCCGGCACTATGCTTTCAGTTGCTTGATCGCCGATTTCCAGGCATCGATCGTGAAGGCGATGTCTTCATCGGTGTGCGCCAGCGAGATGTAGTATTTCGACTCGCCCTTCAGGATGCCGCGCTCGCGCAAGAGCGCGTTGAAGCGGCGCAGCAAGTCGGCATCGCCCGACAGCGTGCCGCGATAGTCGCGCACCGGCTCCGATGTGAACACGACATCGAACAGCGGCGGCTCGCCGGAAATCCGCGCCGGGATACCGGCGTCGGCGAGCAGCTTGTCGAGGGCCGCCATCAGCCGCTTGCCGGTGCCGTGGATGCGCTCGTAGGCGCCGGGGCGCTTCAGGATCGCCAGGGTCGCGAGGCCCGCCGCGGCGGCCACTGGGTTGCCCGACAACGTGCCGATCTGCACCAGGAAATTGTCGTCGCCGACTTTGTTCTTGTCGAAATGCTTCATGATGTCGGCCTTGCCGGCGATCGCCGCCAGTGGGAAGCCGCCGCCGATCACCTTGCCGAGCGTGCATAAATCCGGGACGACGCCGTAATATTCCTGCGCGCCGCCATAGGCGAGGCGGAAGCCGGTCACCACCTCGTCGAAAATGAGCGGCACGCCGTTATCGGCGGTGATCTTGCGCAACGCCGGCAGAAAGCCGGGTTCGGGCGGGATGATGCGCTGGAACGGCTCGACGATGACGCCGGCGAGATCGTCTCGGTTCTCGCGCACCAGCGCGTCCACCGCGTCGGCGTCGTTGAACGGCGCGATCAGCATGTCCTCGCGCACGCTCTTCGGGATGCCGGCCGAATCCGGCACTGGCAGCGGGAAATTGCCGGAGCGCTTCGGCGCGAGCGACATCAGCGAATAATCGCTCATGCCATGATAGCCGCCCTCGAACTTCAGGACCTTGTCGCGCCGGGTGAAGGCGCGCGCCGCGCGCATCGCGTAGAGGTCGGCCTCGCTGCCCGACGAGACGAAGCGCACCTGCTCGGCGCACGGCACCGCCTCGACGATCGCCTCGGCGAGTTCTATGCCGAGCCGGTTGTTGGCGAAAAACGTGGTGCCCTTGGCGATCTGCGCCTGCGCCGCCTCGGTCACCTCGGGATGGGCGTGGCCGACCAGCATCGGCCCCGAGCCGAGCAGGAAATCGACGTATTCCTTGCCCTCTTCGTCCCAGACGCGGCCGCCCTTGCCCTCGCGGATGATGACCTCGCCGGGGAAATTGCCGAACGTGCCGCCGGGCAATACGCGCTGCGCCGTCTCGAACACGCAGTTCTCGCCTGAACCGTCCACGATCTCCGCTCCTTCGCCACCGGTTTGCCCCTCACCCCGGCCCTCTCCCCGCCATCGGGGAGAGGGAGAGCAGCGGCGTCTCAAGTATATATCCTTCGAGGTTTTTGCGTGTTGCTGCAACCGCGTTCCCTCTCCCCGCCTGCGGGGAGAGGGACAGGGTGAGGGGCTTGCCGCCCTACAGCCCGACCATGCCCATCCAGAACATCGTGCGGTCGCCGACCTCGACATCGTATTTGCGCACGAAATCGAGCCGGCCGTCATCGCCGATGCGGAACAGCGACAGGCAGGCCGGCACAAAGCCGCGATCGGCGGTCGCCAGCCCCATGATGTGCGCCGCCACCAACAGCCGTCCCGAGGGATCGATGTGAAACGTGCGGCAATGGATGCCGCTTGTGTCAATGTGCTGCAGCGGCGACATCTCGCCGGTCGTCGGGTCGATCGCAAAGGCGGCGAGGCTGTTCTCGCCGCCGACAAAGACCTTCCGCCCGTCGCTGTCGGCGGTCGAGGAGGCGCGGTTGGCGACATAGACGAAACGCCCGTTGGGATGCACGTGCACGGTCCCGGCGACCTGCCGGCCATGCGGGCTGAGAGGTTCGCCCAAGGTGGATTGCTGGTCGAGCGCCGCGGCCAGCACCGTGTCGTCGGCGCAATGAAACATGTCGAGCCGATTCTGGCGCTCCAACGACACGTAGACCCACGGCCCGCTCGGGTGGAAATCGAGGTGGCGCGGGCCGAAGCCGTAGCCGCCGCCCGGCGCCACCGAGAATTCCTCCGACAGCTGCCCGTTGCGGTAGGCGAACACGTTGAGCGCGCCCGGCTGTTCGTCGGACACCGGCGTGGCGTCGTGGCCGCGCGATACCAGGATAACCATGCGGTTGTCCGGTCGCACCCGCACCTGGTGCGCGTAGATGCCGGGATCGATCGCGTCCGGCTGCGCCACCTCTGCGCCCGGCGTCCCGTCCGGATTGACGCGATAGACCCTGAGGCCGCTCGGGTTGCTGAACGCGACCAGGAGGTATTGCGACGGGATGTCGGTCGTCATGTGGATCGGCCGGGTCGGCAGTTCGATCGGCTCGCCGTGCCGCGCCAGCGCGCCCGTTGCCGGGTCGATCGCGAGCGCGCTGACATGATGATTCTTGCCCTGGCCGCCGGCGCCCGGCTCGCTGTCGCTCGACGCAACATAGAGAAAACGCCGCGAGGCGTGCGGCCAGCAGTAATGCACATTGGCCGGCAGGCTCACCGTGCCGCGCCGCGTCAGCGCCGCCCCCTCGACATCGACGTCGTAATGCGTCAGCTCCGGCCCGACGCTGGCGTAGAGCGCCACCCGGTTCGCGGTATTCGCCATCGCCCCCTCCTGCGATCCTCTGGCTGCGATCCTTGGCCGCGAGATTGCTTCGTCGCCGCGCTCCTCGCAATGACAACTCTTTCTTCGCGTCATTGCGAGCGCAGCGAAGCAATCTCACCGAGCTGCGATAAACTGTCGGGCAGCATGCACGGAGGCGGCAGATGACGAGCGCGCTCGAGGAGAAGGACGCGATCCGCGAGGTCCTGGCCGAATACTGCTTCCGCCTCGACGGCGGCCGTTACGACGAGATGGCGGCGCTGTTCGCCGAGGACGGCACGTGGGAAACCGCGTTCGGCGTCGCCACCGGGCGCGCCGCGATCGCGCAATTGGCGCGCGATATCCGCGCGCGGGCCGGCACCGCGCGGCCGCGCGCCATTCATCTCGTCACCAACATCGCGATCGCGCTCGATGGCGAACGCGCCCGGGTCCGCTCGAACTGGACGGTCGTACAGAACAGCCCGGACGGCCCGAAAATCGGCACGGGCGGCGCCTACGCCGACGAGATGGTCAAACAGGGCGGCGCGTGGCTGTTCCGCCACCGCAAAATCGACCGCTTCATCGCGCCGGGAAGCTGATGGGGCTGCCGATACCGCGCATCGTCATTCCGGGGCGCCGCCCCGCGGCGAACCCGGAATCCATGAACACCGGCCTCTGAAATATGGATTCCGGGTTCGGCCCTATGGGCCGCCCCGGAATGACACCCTTTGGAGCTTAGCCGGCCTTGGTGTCGTCGACGTGCAGGATCTCGACGGCGGGGGGCGCGGTCAACACCTCGCTGAAGGCGTGCATCCACTCGCCGGTCTCCTTGCGCGAGCCGAGGCCGCGCTGGCGGAATTGGTCGAGCTGGTCGAGCTGCTTCAATTCAACCTCGAATTGCAGCGCCATGTCGTCGCCGCGGCCGCGGGTCAGCGGCACCAGCAGGCGGGCCGAGAGGCCCTGCCCTTGGGCCGCCGCCACCTCGCGGCGGATGAAGTCGAGCGCGCGCTGCCGGTCGACCGGCTGCACGTCGTAGGAAAAACGAGCGAGGTACATCGCATGGTCTCTTCGTTGGCAATTGCGAGCATCTGTTCCGTCAACGCCGCCCGGCGACGGGTGCTGCATCGCCGCCCTCTGTTGCGGATTTAGCGCGTGCCCAAGGAGCCGCGATCATCCACACTGCCGCGGTTGACTGTCATCTTTCCGGAATCCGCCATGCCCGTTCAGCCTTCGCCGCAGGTCGTTGCCGAACTCGCCCCGACCGGGGTTCTGCGCGCCGCCATCAACATGGGAAACTTCCTCCTGGTCACCGGCAAGACGCCGTCGGGCGACCCGAGCGGCGTATCGGCCGACATGGCGGCGGCGATCGCCGCGCGGCTCGGCGTGCCGGTCAAGTTCGTGCCCTACGCGCGGCCGGGTGAAATCGCGGACGACGCCGAAAAGGGATTGTGGGATATCGGCAATATCGGCGCCGAGCCGCAGCGCGCGGCGGTCATCAACTTCACGGCCGCCTATTGCGAGATCGAGGCGACCTATCTGGTGCCGGCCGGCTCCGCGATCCGCTCGGTGGCGGAGGTCGATCAGCCGGGCCGGCGCGTGGCGGTGACGGCCCGCAGCGCCTACGGGCTGTGGCTCGAAAACAACTACAAGCACGGCGACCTGCGGCAGTTCGACAGCGCCGACGCGGCGATCAAGGCGTTCACCGACGACAAGATGGACGCCTATGCCGGGCTGCGCCCGGGCCTGATCGACGTCGCCGCGAAGCTGCCCGGCTCGCGCATCCTCGATGGCCAGTTCACCGCCGTGCAGCAGGCGGTCGGCACGCCGAAGAAGAACGCCGCCGGCTTCGCGTTTCTGCGCGATTTTGTCGAAGAGGCGAAGCAATCCGGTGTCGTCGCCAGCCTGATCGAGCGGCACGGCGTGACCGGCCGGCTGTCGGTCGCGCCGCCCGCCTGATCCCGGCGAGCCTGCGCAGCGGAGGCGGCGATGTATTTCGACCGACGCTTGTGGGCACTGACGCGCGGCCTGCGCGGCCGCATCGCGCTGGCGATCCTGATCGGCCTCGTCGCCTCGGCCTTCGGCATCGCCCGCTTCGCGCTGCTTGGTGCGCTGCTCGCGCGCGTCTTCGCCGGCGCCGGGCTCGGCGTCATCGCGATGCTGGCCGGTGCCGTCGCGGCGGCGATCCTGTTGCGTGCCGGGCTCGACCACGCGCGCACGCTGATCGCCCATCGCAATGCCGCGCATGTCCAAGAGCAACTGCGCGGCCGGCTCTACGACAAGGTGGCCGAGCTTGGGCCGGCGTGGTTTGCCGGCGAGCGCACCGGCGGGGTCATGCTGTCCTTGGTCGATGGCGTCGAGCAGTTGCAGAGCTTTTTTGGGCAGTACCTGCCGCAGGTTTCGGTGGCGGCGCTGACGCCGCTGGCGATCTTACTGTTCATCGTGTGGTGGGATGCGCCGGTCGCGCTCGTGATGCTGGCCGCGGCCCTCGTCACGCTGGTCGCGCCGGCGGCCTTCCACGCGATCGAGAACCGCACCGGCAACGCGCGCCACCAGGCGATGAAGAGCTTCGGCGCCGAATTTCTCGACGCCGTGCAGGGATTGCCGACCTTGAAGGCGTTCGGCCAGAGCACCGCCTATGGCGACCGCCTCGCCGAGCGGGCGCGGCACCTGTCGGAGACGACGATGCGCGTGTTATCGACCAGCGTCATGACGCGCGGCATCACCGATGCCGGGGTCGCGGTCGGCGCCGCCGCGGCCTTGGCGCTCGGCGTATGGCGGGTGGCGCACGGGGCGATGACGATCGAGGCCTTGCTGATCGTGCTGATGGCCGGCACCGAGGTGTTCCGCCCGTTGCGCGAATTGCGCGCGGTGCTGCACCAGGGCATGACCGGCCAATCCGCCGCTGCCGGCATCCACGCCCTGTTGGCGGCCGAACCGCTCGTTCCGACGGCCCGTCCGGAAAGCCCCTCTCCCGCATTGCGGGAGAGGGAGGGACCCGCGCCGAAGGCGTGGGAGGGTGAGGGTATCCGCGCCGGCACGGCTGTTCGCCCCCTCACCCCAACCCTTTCCCCCAGTGGGGGAGAGGGGGTTATTCCGGGCGCCGCGGCGCCGACGATCGAGTTCGACGATGTGCATTTCGCCTATCCCGGCGGGCGGCGGGCGGCGCATGACGGGCTGTCGTTTAGGGTCGCGTCCGGCGAAAAGATCGGCATTGTCGGGCCGAGCGGCTCGGGCAAATCCTCGGTCGCGCGATTGCTGTTGCGCCTCTTCGACCCGCAAGGAGGCGCGGTGCGCATCGACGGCCGCGACATCCGCGCGCTCGACCCGGAGGCATTGCGCGGCCTGATCGCCGTCGTGCACCAGGACACGTACCTGTTCCACGGTACGGTCGAGGAGAACCTGCGGCTCGGCAGGCCCGCGGCGACCCAGACCGAGCTCGAACAGGCGGCGCGCGACGCCAATGCCGATGAATTCATCCGGCAATTGCCGCAGGGCTACCGCACGATCATCGGCGAGCGCGGCGTCAATCTGTCGGGCGGGCAGCGCCAGCGCCTGGCGATCGCCCGTGCGCTGCTGCGCGACGCGCCGATCCTGATCCTCGACGAGGCGCTGTCCTCGGTCGATGCCGAGAACGAGGCGGTGATCCAGCAGGGTCTCGACCGGCTGGCCGAGGGCCGCACGACCTTGATCTTGGCGCACCGGCTGTCGAGCGTGATCGGCGCCGACCGCATCCTCGTGCTCGACCACGGCCGGGTGGTCGAGAGCGGCCGGCATGCCGAGCTGATCCGCCGCGACGGCCCCTATCGCCGGCTGATGGGGGCGCAGGCCGAGGAGCGCCTCGGCGACCTCGATTTCGCCACCGACGAATTGCGCCCGCCGGCCGAAGGCGGCGCGCCGACCGACTATGGCGAGGAGGCGCCGGCCGCGATGGCGCAGGCGGCGGCGCAGGTCGGCGCCGCCGCGACCCTGGCGACGCTGGTCGGCGTGATCCGGCCGTGGCGCCGCCGCTTCGCGGTCGTTGTCGCTTCGGGGATCGGCCGGGTGGCGGCGTTCATCGGGGTCGGCGTCGTCGGCGCGCTGGCGGTCGCCGCGGTCAAGACCGGCGCATCGTTCGGCTATTTGCTGATCCTGCTCGGCTTGTTGGCGCCGCTCGCCGGCCTCTTGCACTGGATCGAGAGCTGGCTGGCGCACGACATCGCCTACCACCTGCTCGCCGAGATGCGCATCGCGCTCTACCGCAAGCTCGCCGCGCTGGCGCCGGCCTATCTGGTGCGCCGCCGCTCCGGCGATCTGATCGCGCTGGCCAGCCAGGACATCGAGACGATCGAGTATTTCTTTGCCCATACCGTGGCACCGGCGCTGGTCGCGGTGCTGGTGCCGTCGGCGGTGCTGGCGGTCTTGGCCGTCGTCGCCTGGCCGATCGCGCTGGCGCTGCTGCCGTTTGTGCTCTATGCCGGCCTGGCGCCAGTCTTCAAGCGAGCCAGGATCGACCGGCTCGGCGCCGCGGCGCGCGACGCGCTGGGGCTGCTCGGCGCCCATGTCACCGAGACGATCCAGGGGCTTTCCGACCTGGTGGCGTTCCAGGCGGTCGGCCGGCGCCGCAGTGGCTTCATGGCGGCTGTGCACGATTACCAAGAGACGCGCCTCGCCCTGCTCGACGATTTGTCGGCGCAGACAGCGCTGTTCGAGATCGCGACCGGCCTCGGCGGCCTCGCCGTCGCGGTTGCCGGCGCCTGGCTCGTTGCCGGCCACCAGCTGGCGGCGACCGCGCTGCCATTACTGATCCTGTTGGCAGTTGCCTCGTTCCTGCCGATCTCGGAAATCGCCCAGGTCAGCCGCCAACTCGCCGATACGATCGCCTCGACCCGCCGGCTCTACGCCGTGCAGCACGAGGAGCCGGCGGTGCGCGACGGGCCGGCGCACCCGCCGGCGCCGGTCGGCGGCTCGGCGATTCGCTTCGAGCATGTCGGCTTCGCCTATCCCGGCGCGCGGCGGCCGGCGCTCGAAGACATCACGCTGGCGGTGCCGGCTGGCGCGCGGCTGGCGATTGTCGGCCCATCGGGCGCCGGCAAGACGACGCTGGCCAACCTGTTGCTGCGCTTTTGGGATCCGGCGAGCGGCGACATCCTGATCGACGGCGTCGACCTTCGGGAGTTCGACCTCGACCACTTGCGCCGCCGCGTCTCGCTGGTGTCGCAGGACACCTACCTGTTCAACGACACGCTGCGCGCCAATGTCGCGCTGGCCCAGCCGGAGGTCGACGAGGCGGCGATCCGCCGAGCCCTCGACCGCGCGGCGCTCGCCGATTTCGTCGCGAGCCTGCCCGAGGGGCTCGACACCCGCGTCGGCGAGCGCGGCGTGCAATTGTCGGGCGGCCAGCGCCAACGGGTCGCGATCGCCCGCGCCTTTCTGAAGAACGCGCCGACCCTGATCCTCGACGAGGCGACATCGCACCTCGACGCGGTCAGCGAAGCCTTGGTGCACGGCGCGCTCGACGCGCTGATGCGCGAGCGCACAACGATCGTCATCGCCCATCGCCTGTCCACGGTGCGCGATGCCGATCTCTTGGCCGTGCTCGACCAGGGGCGGCTCGTAGAATTGGGAACGCACGGAGAACTGGTCGCCCGCCAGGGCCTCTATGCCCGGCTGATCCATCGGCAATTGGCCGGTTCGGGCGAGCCGATTCGCGCTGTTGGCGATTGAAAAGCCTCATATTCTACGAATTTCGCCACGCCCGCGCATAAATTGTGTTACACTGAGCGAATCGCAGGGCTATGCGAGAGAAGAGTCATGACTTCCGCCATCCCGTCCTTCACTCCCGAGGAGAGCGCCCGGCTCACCGAGATTTGGGACCGGCTGTACGAGCTTTACCTGGAGCGCGCCAACGGCGAGCGCGATGGGGCCGAGATCGAGGCCGAAATCCAGGCGCTGATCAAGGAGCGCGACGACATCCGCCCTTGGGGCTGGAGCACCGGGCGCAACTGGAAGGACGATCTGCCGAAGGACATCGTCGATAAGCTGATGCGGGAGTAGCCTCGCCCGGCCCCGCAACTCGCTTTTTTACGTTCCGGGCACCCGGCCCGCCGCCGCCCGCCCGCTGACCTCGGCGCCGGCCTCCGCCGGCATCCTCAGAAAGAACGGCACAGACAGCAGCGAAATCGCCGCCACGACGGCGAGCGCGAACGAAAAATCCGTTGCGCTCGACACCGTGCGTCCGTGCCACCCCAGCATCAGGTACAGCAACAAGGCGCCAGTCCCGACCCCGACGCTCTGCGAGAGCTGCTGGGCCATGCTGGTCAAGCTCGTGGCGCGGCTCAACAATGCCGGCGGCACGTCGGCGTAGGACAGCGTATTGATGCTGGTCATCTGCAACGAGCGGAAAAAGCCGCCGGCCAGCAGGGCGACAAAGATCAAGAAATGCGGCGTCGTCGGCCGAAAGAACGAATAGCCGAACAGAAAACCGGCGCTGACGAGCGTGTTGGCGATCAGCACGCGGCGGAAGCCGAGGGCGCGGATGATCGGGCCGACGAACAATTTGTTGCTCAGCGCACCGACCGCGCTGGCGAACGTGATCAGCCCCGATGAGAGCGCGTCGAGTCCGAAGCCCACCTGCAGCATCAGCGGCATCAGAAACGGGAGGGCGCCGAGCCCCATACGGAACAGAAAACCGCCCGCCGTCGTCACCGCGTAGGTCGGGATGCGCAACAACGCGAGATCGATGATCGGATGATCGACCCGGCGCGCGTGCTGCACATAGGCCGCGAGGCACAGCACGCCGGCGATCAGCAGCGCCGCGGTAACCGGCCAGGCGAGCGCGCCGCGGCCGCCCGCCTCGAACCCGAATGCGAGGCTCGCCAGCCCGATCCCGGTCAGCACGAAGCCGTAGGCGTCGAACGGCCGCGCGGCTCCTTCGCGCCGGGTTTCGACAAATAGATTGACGAACAAGACGCCCAACAGGCCGATCGGCACGTTAAGGAAGAAGATCCAGCGCCACGACGCGTAGGTCACAATAAAGCCGCCGAGCGGCGGGCCGATCACCGGGCCGATCAATGCCGGTACGCTGACATACGACATCGCCCGCACCAGCTCGACTTTCGGCACGGTGCGCAGCAGCACGAGGCGGCCGACCGGCACCATCATCGCGCCACCCATACCCTGCACGATGCGGGCGACGACCAGCATCCACAGCGACTGCGCCAAGCCGCAGGCGATCGATCCCAGCGTGAATACG
>DATEKP010000078.1:0-10289 GCA_035277405.1 Allostellaceae bacterium
TGATCAACGCCGGCGTGCCCAACAAGGTCTTATCGCTGCAAGGCGGGACCCAGGCCTGGCGGCTCAGCGGTCTCGACTTGGAGCGCGATACGCGCGCCGCCCTGGCCCCGGTCAGCGCCGCATCGTCTGCGGCGGCGCGCCGACTGGCGCAGAACGTGGCCGAGCGTTTCGGCGTGGGCACGATCGACCGCGCGACGCTCGACGCCTGGCAGCGGCAGAGCGAAACCCGCACGACCTATCTGCTCGATGTGCGCACGCCGCAGGAATACTTGGCGGGCCATCTCGCCGGCTCGGTATCGGCCGAAGGCGGGCAGTTGGTGCAGGCGATCGACCGCTGGGTCGCGACGCGCGGCGCCCGCCTCGTGCTGATCGACGACAGCCTGACCCGCGCCGTCATGACCGCACATTGGCTGATGCAGATGGGCTGGGACGCGGTGGTGCTCGAGAGCCCGTTTGAAGGACAGGCGCTGCAGCACGGCGACCCCGAGGAAGCGCCCAAACTGCCCGAGACAACCCGGATCACCGCCGTCGAGGCCGCTCACTGGCTGCACGAAGGCGCGGCGGCGGTGGCGATCATGCCGAGCGCCGAATATCGAAAGGCGCATCCGGAGGACGCCGTGTGGGCGATCCGCCCGCGCCTCGACCGGCTGCCGTCGCATGTGCTGCGCGCCAGCCGCATCGCCGTGTTCGCCGCCGACGAAGCGGAAGGCCTGCTCGCCGCGGCCGATCTCGCCGAATTCGCGGATGGGCCGGTGGCGGTCGTCGATGGCGGCATCGACGCCTGGCGCGCCGCCGGGCGGCCGTTCGCCGCCGCGCCCGACGCGCCGCCCGACAGCGAACGCATCGATTTCGTATTCTGGAATTACAACCGCCACGGCGGCGACCAGGAGGCGATGCGCGCCTACCTCCAGTGGGAGGTCGAACTGCCCGGCGAGATCGCGCGCGACGGGCTTTCCGGCTTCCGTCTTGCCGCCCATTGAGGGAGGACCCGATGGCCGAACCGATGGCCGAACCGCTGTCCCGCGAGCGCTTTTTATTCCTGTGCCAGGGCGCCGGTCTCGATCCGGCGAAGATCGGCGAGGAGCGCTGCGAGGAGTTGCGCGAGGGGACGCGATTTCTGCCGCGCCTCCGGGACAGCGTGCGGCGGCGACGCGCCGGCCAGCCAAGAGAGCGCGCCGCCGAGCCGGCGCACATCTTCGTCCACCCGAAAGGCTGAGGCGCGCCATGCCCGCATCGATGGGCGACCCGACCCGGCTGTCCGCCGCGGCGGCCGGACGCGCCATCGCCGCCGGCGAGTTGTCGCCGGTCGCGCTGACAGAGGCCTATCTCGACCGCATTGCCGCGCTCGACGGTGAGTTGCATAGCTACGTGCTGGTATTGCGCGACGAAGCGCTCGCCGCCGCCGGCGACGCCGAGGCCGAGATTCGTGCCGGCCGCCGGCGCGGGCCGCTGCACGGCGTGCCGATCGGCCTCAAGGACATCTATTGGACCAAGGGCATCCGCACGACGGCCGGGTCGCGCGTCTATCTCGACCACGTGCCGCAGGAGGACGCCGAGACCTGGGTGCGGCTGCGCGCCGCCGGCGCGATCCTGCTCGGCAAGCAGGAGACGCACGAATTCGCGATCGGCGGCCCGGATTTTACCCTGCCGTTTCCGCCGGCGCGCAACCCGTGGAACACCGCCCACTACCCGGCCGGCTCGTCGAGCGGCACGGCGGCGGCGGTCGGCGCGCATCTGTGCGCCGCCGGTATGGGGTCGGACACCGGCGGCTCGATCCGCGGCCCGGCCGCCTATTGCGGCATCGTCGGGCTGAAGCCGACCTACGGCCGGGTCAGCCGGCGCGGCGTCTTCCCGTTGTCCTACACGCTCGATCATTGCGGCCCGCTGACCCGCACGGTCGAGGACTGCGCGCTGATGCTGCAGGTTTTGGCCGGCCATGACCCGCCGGATCCCGCCTCGGCCGACGTGCCGGTGCCGGATTACGCCGCCGCGCTGTCGGCGCGGCTCGACAGCGTCAGGATCGGCGTCGTTCGTCATTGGCACGAGCGCGATGCGGTCGCCGAGTTCGGCGCGGACAGCACGCCGACCCCGACCTATCTCGCGGCGTTCGACACCGCCTGCCGCACATTGGAAAGCCTCGGCGCCCGGATCGCCGATGTCACACTGTCGCCGTTGATCGATTATCTCGACGCCAACCGCGTCATCATGCTCGCGGAGGCTTATGCGCTGCACGAGCATGATTTCCAGGAGCGGCCGCATCTGTTCGGCCGCCACGTGTTTGCGCGAATCGGCGTCGGCGCGTTTCTCAGCGCCGCCGATTACGTCGAGGCAGTGCGGCAGCGCCGCGAGTTGTGCGAGGAGATGGCCGGGGCACTGCGCGATATCGATGTGCTGGTCTGCGCCAATGCGACCGGCCCGGCGCCGCTTATCGACGGGATCGGGCCATGGGGGCTGTTCGAGCGGGCATCCTACACCGCGCCTTGCAATGTGACCGGGTTGCCGGCGCTGTCGGTGCCGATCGGGCTTGAGGACGGGCTGCCGCTCGCCTTCCAGATTGCCGGCAAGCCGTTCGACGAGGCGGCGGTGCTGCGGGTCGGCCACGCTTTCGAACAGGCTAGCGGGTTCTCGGCGCGGCAGCCCGCGCTCGCCGCCTCGCTGCCCGGCCGGTGACAAAGCACCGCAAGCAGGGGGCTTGACCGCAAAATCCCCCGGTACCAAGCATTGCCGCGGGGCATAGGCGCGGCCGGGTGGCGGCGTGAACCTGCGGCGGCGGGCTGAGGGGGATATGGCGAAAGCGGGTGGCGGCAGGAAGAAAGCGGCAGATCGCGCCGCCTCGGTGGCGCAGGCACCGAACGGGCCGGCGGCGCTCGGCCTGAGCGAGAGCGCGCGCCCGGGGGGCGATGCGACGGCCGTAGCGGGCACGCCGGTCTATGACCTGCGCGGCTATATCGACGAAGTCAGCGATTCCTGGATCAAGGGCTGGGTGTGGGACCCGCAGCGGCCACAGCAGCGCTTCGCTCTCGACCTTTGCGAGGGAGATGTGCGGCTCTGTCGCGTCACGGCGAGCCAGCAACGCAGCGACCTGCGCGAAGCAGGCATCGGCGATGGCGGATACGCGTTCTCGATCCCGCTCGATGAACGGCTGGCCCCCGGCATCCGCCATGTGCTCAATCTGCGCGTGGCGGACAGCGAGATCGAGGTGCCCGGTTCTCCGATCGTCGTGGAGCCGGCGGTGCCCGACAGCGATCCGTTCGCCGATATCGGCGGTCGGCCCGCCGATGGCCAGTTCGATCAATATGACGCTCCGCCGATCGCCGGCGCCGCGGCCGTAGACCCCGCCAGCGCCGGCGCCGCCCCCGCCGACCTCGCAGCGAGCGGTGCCGAAAGCAGCGAATGGCTGGCGCTGCAATCGCCGGACGCCGCGCCTTTAGCGGCCGGCGACGATGTGCTGCAGTGCAACATAGACCTCGCGAACCGGACCGCCATCCGCGGCTGGGTGTGGAACCCGAGCCGCCCGCAACAGCGCATCGCGCTCGAACTGCTCGATGGCGAGACGCCGCTGGCGACGGTGCTGGCGAGCGACTATCGCGAAGACCTCGAACAGGCGGGCATCGGCGATGGACGGCATGGGTTCTCGTTCTCCTTCGGCGAGACGCTGCTGCCCTATGCGCGCCATGTGCTGCATCTTCGCCCGGTCGGCACGACGGTCGAGCTGCCTTCGTTCCCGCGCGTCCTGACACGCGAGGATGCCGGTCTCGATCCGACGATCCAGTTCATCCTCGGCAACATCGCCGCCGAGGCCGAGCGCGCCGGCACGACGGAGGAATTGGCGCCGCTCGTCACCAGCTTGCTGCGGTTTGTCGACGCTGCCTTGATGCGCTATTTCGAGATCGTCGACGACACCGAGACGGAAGCCGTCGACCTCGTCGATGCGCGCCAGTTATCGCCGCAATTTCAGGATCTGATCAAATCGATCCAGTTTGCCTACCCGCCGCTCAACCTGGAGACCGACGGCAGGCCGCTGGTGTCGATCGTGATCCCGGTCTTCAACAAATTCGAGCTGACCTATAACTGTGTCAAATCGATTATCGAGCATGGCGCCAAGCTGCCGTTCGAGATCATCGTCGTCGACGATTGCTCGCGCGACGAAACAATGCTGGCGGGGATGGCGTTCGGACGCGGCATCAGGCTGATCCGCAACGACAAAAATTGCGGCTTCATCCTCACCTGCAACCGCGGTTTCGATGCGGCGCGCGGCGAATACGTCGTGTTTCTCAACAACGACACGGAAGTGAAGGCGGGGTGGCTCGACGAACTGTACGAGACGATGCAGCGCGATCCGAAGATCGGCATCGTCGGCGCCAAGCTCCTGTTTCCCGACGGCACGGTGCAGGAATGCGGCGGTATCGTGTGGCGTATGGGCGACGCGTGGAATTGGGGGCGCGGCCGGCCGGCCGATGACCCGCGCTTCTGCTACCAGCGCGATGCCGATTACGTCTCGGGCGCCGCGCTGATGATCAGGGCGAGCCTGTTCGCCGAATTGGGCAAATTCGACGAGCACTTCCTGCCGGCCTATTACGAGGATACCGATTTGTGCTTCCGCGCCCGCCGGGCCGGCCATCGCGTCGTCGTGCAGCCGGCTGCGGCGGTCGTGCATTTCGAGGGCGCCAGCGCCGGCACCAGCGTCACCGGCACCGGCATGAAGCGGTTTCAGGCGGTCAACCACCGCAAGTTTTTCGCGCGTTGGCAGGATACGCTGGCACGACACCGCTTCAACGGCGAATTGCCGGAACTCGAAGCCGAACGCGACGTGCGTCAGCGCGCTCTGTTCATTGACGATTCGGTGCCGGAACCTGACAAGGACGCCGGGTCGAACGCCGCCTTCCAGCACATGCTGTCATTGCAGCGCCTCGGCTACAAGGTGACGTTCATCCCGGCCGACAACATGGCACGCATCGACCCTTACACGACGGATTTGCAGCGCCGCGGCATCGAGTGCCTCTACCATCCGTACTACACTTCGGTCGAGGATGCCTGCAAGCAGCAGGCGGTGGCGTTCGACGTGGTCTATCTGCATCGCTACTCGAACGCCTCGAAATATGCCGGCATGCTGCGCCAGCGATTTCCCGATGCGCGCATCCTCTACAACGTCGCCGATCTGCACTTTCTGCGGGTTGCGCGCGAAGCCGAAGTGCAGCACGACGCCAAGCTGCGCGAGCGGGCCGAGCAGCTGCGGCGGCTTGAGCTCGGCGCGATGTCGTTCGCCGATTGCGTGATCGTCCATTCGGACGCCGAAGCGAAATTGCTGCATGAGATCGCGCCCGATGTCGCGGTCGAGGTCATTGCCTGGACCGTGCCGCTGCGCGATCTCGAAAAAAAATCCGGCGAGCAGCCGCAGATCGCCTTCATCGGCGGCTATCGTCACACGCCCAATGTCGATGCCGCGGTGTGGACCGCGCAAAGCCTGATGCCGATCTTGCGCGGGTCGGTTCCCGGCATCGAGCTGCTGCTGGTGGGCAGCAACATGCCGGCCGAGGTCAGCGCGCTCGCGGCCAAGGACATCGTACCGGTCGGCTTCGTGCCGGCGCTCGACAGCGTCCTCGAACGGGTGCGGCTTACCGTGGCGCCGCTGCGTTTCGGCGCCGGGCTCAAGGGCAAGGTCATCGACAGCCTCGCTGCCGGCATCCCCTGCGTTATGACCTCGATCGCCGCCGAGGGCATTGACCTGCCCGCCGACCTGAAGTCGCTGGTCGCCGACGAGCCGCAGGCGCTGGCCGGGTGCATCGCCTCGCTATGCCGCGACGACGGCGAATACCGGCGCGTCGTCGAGGCCGGCCGGGCCTTTGTCGCGGCCAATTATTCGCCCGACCGCATCGACGCGCAGCTGCTCGCCGCCTGCGCCTTGTCGTAACGCGGGTGGGCGGGGTGGCGCTCACGCGAGCGACCCCCACAACCGTCGGATCTGCGCGCGCTGGGCGCCGTCGGGGAGCCGGCCGTGGCCGGCGCTCGCATCGTCCTGCATGTGCGCCCGGTTGGCGGTCGCCGGGATCACGCAGGTCACCGCCGGCTCCGCGATCAGGTATTTGAGAAACAGCTGCGCCCAACTCGTGCAGTCGAAATCGGCGGCCCATTCCGGCACGGGGCGGCCGCGCACGCGGCCGAACATGCCGCCCGTTTCAAACGGCTGGTTGACAATAACGGCGACGCCGCGCGCGGCTGCGGTCGGCAGCAGGCGTTGCTCGGCCTCGGGCGAAGCCAGCGAGTAGCCGCACTGCACGAAATCGATGCCGGGCTCGCTGTCCAGGATGCGCGCCAGCTCGGCGAGGCTGCCGGTCGTGTAATGGGTGACGCCGATGTAGCGGACCTGGCCCTGCTCCTTCATCCGCCGCAGCGTCGCCAGATGGGTGCGCCAATCGACGAGATTGTGGATCTGGATCAGGTCGGTGACCGGGCTCTTCAGCAGTTCGGCCGAGCGGCGCATCTGCGCGATGCCTTGCTCGCGCCCGCTGGTCCACACCTTGGTGGCGAGAAAGACGCGGGGCCGTAAACCCATCTCGGCGACCAGATCGCCGGTCACGCCTTCGGCACGGCCATACATCGGCGAGGTGTCGATCATGCGGCCGCCGGCATCGACCAGCATCTGCAGCACGCCGCGCAGCGGTTCCCGCGAGGCGGCGTCGGCGCCGACGTTGAAAACCTGCCAGGTACCGAGGCCGACCACCGGCATCGCCTCGCCGGAAGAGGGGATTTTGCGGATTATCGGCGCCTGATACCGCATCGACTCAGCCTTTGCGAAAAAGGGGGTGAGGATTGCCGCCGCGGCGCCTCCGAGCAAACCGCGCCGGCCGATCGCCGGCAGCGGTGGCCCCTCACCCCAACCCTTTCCCCGTAAACGCCGTAAACGGGGAGAGGCAGAAGGACGGCGCGATCCCGCAGCGCGGTCCCTCTCCCCGTTCAGGGGGAGAGGGACAGAGCCTGCCCCGGACCTGATCCGGGGGTGAGGGGCAAAACGGCGCATCCTGCCTACGCGAGACTGTCGTCGAGGCCCAGCATCAGGCGCAGGTTCTGCACCGCCTGACCGGAGGCGCCCTTCCCGAGATTGTCGAGCCGCGCGACGAGCACGGCTTGGCGGCGATCCTCGTTGGCGTGGACGCTGAGTTCGAGCCGGTTGGTATCGTTGAGCGCTTGCGGTTCGAGCTTGCCGCCGGGCGCCGGCTCGACGACGCGGACATACTCGCTGCCGGCGTAGAACGCGGCCAGCGCGTCGTGCAGATCGCCGCCGCGCCGATTGCCCGGCAGGTCGTCGAGATGCAGCGGCACCGATACCAGCATCCCCTGGCGGAAATGCCCAACCGACGGCACGAAGATCGGCCGCCGCGTCAGCCCGGAATAAAGCTGCGTCTCCGGCACGTGCTTGTGTTCGAGGCCGAGCGCGTAGAGTTCGAAGGCCGGGCCGCCATCCCGGTCATGCGCCTCGATCATCGAACGGCCGCCGCCCGAGTAGCCGCTGACCGCGTTGATCGAAATCGGGTGGTCGGGCGGGATCAGCCCGGCCTTGACGAGCGGCCGCAACAGGGCGATCGCGCCGGTCGGATAGCAGCCGGGGTTGGCGACCTTCGCGGCGGCGGCGATATCGCCGGGTTGCTCGGTTGCCATCTCGGGAAAACCGTAGGTCCATTCGGGATCGACGCGGTGCGCTGTCGAGGCGTCGAGCAGCTTCGGCGCCGCGCCATCGAGATCGGCGGCGAGCGATGCCGCCTCGCGCGCCGCCTCGTCGGGCAGGCACAGGATCACGAGATCGGCCTCGGCCATCATGTCGCGGCGGGCCGCTTTGTCCTTGCGCAGCACCGGAGACAGGCTCCGCAGCACCATCTCGGGCATCGCTTCGAGGCGGGCGCGGATGCCTAGCCCCGTCGTGCCGGCCTCGCCGTCGATGAACACAAGGGGCTGGTTGCTCGCCATCTCCTGCTCCTCAAAACGAAAAACCCCGCCGAAGGGCGGCGGGGTCCTGTCGTCGATCGCTTGGGGCCGGTCAGCGCGATATCGCGAGCCTGCCGGCAGCCCACCTTGCGCACGACGCGCGGGACCCGCCGCTGGTACGGCGTCGGCGTCGGGTGCTGCGGCGGGTGTTCTGCACGCGGCGGAGGCTAAGGCACTGCCCGATACTCGTCAACGCTTCGCTTGAAACTGAAGCCCGCTACACCGCATTCCCGGCGCAAGCCGGGACCCACGGTTCAACCGATCGAGCGATGGCACGGTGGATCCCGGCTTTCGCCGGGAATGCGGACAACGGGGCCAGCGGTTGCCCGCCCTACGCGCCGAACTCGGCGAGGAGGGCGTCGCGCACGGTGTCGAGGTCGAGCCGGTTGGCGTCTATCAACGGCGCGGTCTCGGCGATGATCTCGTCGATGTCGCCGATCTGCTTGAGGCGCCTGTAGAGGTCCGTGCTGTCGAGGCCGAGCCCCTCGCCCAGCAATTCCATGAAGTTGACGACCTCGAAGCTGCGCCCGTCGCCGGCGTCGCAAAGCTCGCGGTGGCAGGCGTGGTAAATCGTCGCCAATGTCGTGACCCCGGCGTCGGCCACCGCCTGCAATTCGCGCTGCACCAGCTCGCGCTTGAACTTCGGCAACTGCGCCAAGCTGTTGGCCTGGGTGCCGACGCGCGGCACGTCGATCTCGACCAGTTCGGCGCCGGGGATGATCGACAGCAGCTTTCTGACCGCCGCCATGACCTCGGGAAAGACCGGCCGCTCGTGCAACGCGATCTTCTTCTCGACCCGCCGCGTCATCAGCGCCGCGAGGCGGTCAGCGCGATCGGCGAGAAAGGTCAGGAACGGGTTGAGGTCGAACGGTTTGGCGCCGAACTGCAATTCATAATTGGGCAGCGACACCTCGCCGATCGAGATCTGGCAGGAGGGACACCACGACAGCACGGTGCGCGTGCCGGCCGCGGCGAGGCCGTCGATCGTCGCGTAGGCGACCTTATTGTTGGTGACGAAATCGCCGGCGCGGAATTGATAAACGCCGCAGCACTGGCCGACCCCGCCCATCACCTCGTAATCGACCTCCAACAGGTCGAGAATGTCGAGGCAGAGGAGCGCGATGTGCGGCGTCTTCAGGACGTTGCAGCCGGTGTAGAACACAACGTCGGGCGGCGTCTCCCGAGTTTCGCGCGGCGGCGCGAAGCGGGCCAGGACCTCGGGCGCCATCTGCAGGCGCGACAGCACGCGCACGCCGCGGCTCATCGTCTGGAACGGCTGACGCCAGCGCACGGCAAGCGGGCTCTCCCCGGCGTTGCGGCGGGCAAAGCCGCGCGCCAATTGCACCATGAAGCGCGGGTTGATGCCGTGCTTACAGGCCGGGATGCAGTAGCCGCTGCCGCTGCACGCCTCCGCCCATTGCTTGGCCGCGTCGTTGCCGTCGCCGCCGGTAATCAGATCGACGATGGCGCCGGCCGTGGCGCCCGGGTCGGCCGCACCGATCCCGGCCGGTTCGGTCATCGGGCAGGCGCGGAAGCAATCGCCGCAGCGCGTGCACGCCTCGGCGATTTCCGCGCCGCGCACCCGGAACGCCTCAAGCAAATCGCCGCCGTGCTGCAACCCGTCCATCGCGCTCCTCGCTTTCCCGATCGCGTTAGTATACCAAGCCAACGCTGAAATGCCGCCCCGCTTCCGCCATAATCGATTAACGCGGATCGGGTTTGCGTTAAGCAACAGTCGGTAACATTTGCGCCCCCGCCACTCTACCGGCGAGCGCGGCGACCCCACCGGCACCACGGGCATCCCGAGCATCGCCGAGCTTTGGATGATGCCCTGCTTTCTTGCATATCAGCATTGCGTTTCCGCATGGGATAATCCGGTGTTACAGATTGTTGACGATTTGTCATGTACGAGACACCGCGGTAACCAAGTTGGTGCGGGCGAGCCTTGAATGTGACAAATGAGGTCCGCGCAGACAGCGAGAAGAAGCGATGTTGTTCCCCGCCGTGAAACGTCAGCCTGCCCAGCCGAAGATCGTCGTCTCGCCGGTCGACCGCGAAATCCGCGATTTTCTCGCCGGCCGCACCGACGGCGAAGACCTGTTCCATGCTCTTTATGATCACGTCCTCGACGAGCCGATACCGGAACGCCTGCGCGCCGTGCTGCGGCGCTGATCCCAGGCGCCCGACCGCTGATGGGCCCGGCCTGGTGCCGGGCCTTTTGCGTTCCGGCCTTCGCCGCGACAACACAGCCTAGTTGTGGTCCACCGAGCGCCGGCTTAAAAGCAACGCGGTTCGATTGGGCGGTGCTC
>DATEKP010000079.1:0-2776 GCA_035277405.1 Allostellaceae bacterium
GTGGCCGCGGCGATCGACGAGGCCGGCGAGCGCCTGCGGCGCGCCGCGCTTGCCAATCGGCTGGCCGGCGAGCGCGCCGACGTGACGCTGCCGGTACTCGCCGGGCCGCCGCCAGGCGCCGAACCCGGCCGCATCCATCCCATCAGCCAGACCGTGGACGAGATCGTCGCGATCTTCGGCGAGATGGGGTTCGAAGTCGCCGAGGGGCCGCATATCGAGGACGATTTCCACAATTTCACCGCACTCAACATCCCGCCCGACCATCCGGCGCGGCAGGAGCACGACACCTTCTACCTGCCGCCGAGCCCGGACGGCTCGCGCCTCGTGCTGCGCACCCACACCTCGCCGGTGCAGATCCGCACGATGCAGGCGCGCCGGCCGCCGCTGCGCATCATCGTGCCGGGCCGCACCTTCCGCTGCGACCATGACGCGACCCACTCGCCGATGTTCCACCAGGTCGAGGGCCTCGTCATCGATCGCACGACCCATATGGGCCACCTGAAAGGCTGCCTGATCGAGTTCTGCCGCGCCTTTTTCGGGGTCGAGGACCTGCCGGTGCGCTTCCGGCCGAGCTATTTCCCGTTTACCGAGCCGTCGGCCGAAGTCGATATCGGCTGCTCGCGCGCGGGCGGCGAGCTTAAGATCGGCGCCGGCGGCCAGTGGCTGGAAATCCTCGGCTCCGGCATGGTGCATCCGAAAGTGCTGCAGAATTGCGGCATCGACCCGGCCGAGTACCAGGGCTTCGCCTTCGGCATGGGCATCGAGCGCGTGGCGATGCTGAAATACGGCATCCCCGATTTGCGCACGTTCTATGACAGCGATCTGCGCTGGCTACGGCATTACGGGTTTCTGCCGCTCGACATCCCCTCGCCGGTGCGCGGGGCGCTGGCATGAAGACGACACTGTCGTGGCTCAAGACGCACCTCGACACCGAGGCGTCGATCGGCGACATCGCCGACCGGCTGGTCATGCTCGGGCACGATGTCGAAGGCGTCGAGGACCGCGCCGCCGCGCTCCAGGGCTTTGTCGTCGCGCGCGTCGTCAAGGCCGAGCCGCACCCCAATGCCGACCGGCTGCGCGTCTGCGTCGTCGATGCCGGCCAGGGCGACGTGCAAGTCGTGTGCGGTGCGCCGAACGCGCGCACCGGCATGAAAGGCGTGTTCGGCCCGGCCGGGGTCACGATCCCGAAAACCGGCACGGTGCTGGCCGAGAGCACGATCCGCGGCGTCGCCTCGCGCGGCATGCTGATGTCGGCGGCCGAACTGGCGCTCGGCGAGGATCATTCCGGCATCATCGAATTGCCGGCCGACGCGCCGGTCGGCGCCTCCTACGCCGCGCTGCTCGGCCTCGACGATCCGGTCATCGATCTCAAGGTGACGCCGAACCGCGCCGACTGTCTCGGCGTGCGCGGCATCGCCCGCGACCTCGCGGCGGCCGGACTTGGGTCGCTCAAGCCGCTCGACACGACTCCGGTCGAGGGCCGCTTCCATTCGCCGATCGCGATCCATATCGAGGACCGCAAAGCCTGCCCCATGTTTCTCGGCCGCCACATCCGCGGCCTGAAGAACGGCCCCAGCCCGCGCTGGCTGAAGGACCGGCTGGAGGCGATCGGCCTGCGGCCGATCATCGCACTGGTCGATATCACCAATTTCCTGACCTTCGACCTCAACCGGCCATTGCACGTGTTCGACGCCGGCAAGCTCAGGGGCGGCCTTGTCGTGCGCCTCGCGCGGCCGGGCGAAAGCCTCGCGGCGCTGAACGGCCGCGTTTACGAACTCGATCCCGAAGTCACCGCGATCGCCGACGACAATGGGGTCGAGAGCCTCGGCGGCGTGATCGGCGGCGAGCCGACCGGCTGCAACGAGGCCACGACCGAGGTGTTCGTCGAGGCGGCGCTGTTCGACCCAGTCCGCACGGCCGCCACCGGCCGGCGGCTCGATATCGTCAGCGACGCGCGCTACCGCTTCGAGCGCGGCGTCGATCCGGCCTTTGTCGGCCCCGGGCTGGAGATCGCGACGCGGCTGATCCTCGAATTGTGCGGCGGTGAGGCGTCGGAAATCGTGGTCGCCGGCGCCGAGCCGGAGTGGCGCCGCGAATATGCACTGCGGCCCGAGCGGGTCGCCGCGCTCGGCGGGCTGGCGGTGCCGACGGCCGAAAGCCGCGCCACACTCGAAACCCTCGGCTGCACGGTTAGCGAGGGCGGCGGCCGCCTCGCGGTATCGCCGCCGTCATGGCGCGGCGACATCGAGGGCGAGGCCGACCTCGTCGAGGAGGTGCTGCGGGTCAGGGGCTATGACTTGATCCCCGCGGAGCCGTTGCCTCGCCAAACCATTGTGTCGCGTCCGGCGATCGATACCCGGCGCCGCCGGCTCGAACTGGTGCGCCGCACCATGGCGGAGCGCGGCCTCGTCGAGGCGGTGACGTTCTCGTTCATCGCGCCGGCTGCCGCCGCGCTGTTCGGCGGCGGCAAGCCGGAATTGCAATTGGTCAACCCGATCGCCGTCGATCTCGCCGAAATGCGGCCGAGCGCCCTGCCCGGCCTCGTCGCCGCCGCGGCGCGCAACGCCGATCGCGGCTTTTCCGATGTCGCGCTGTTCGAGGTCGGACCGCTCTACCGCGACGACCGGCCGGAGGGGCAAGTCGATGTCGCCGCCGGGCTGCGCGCCGGCCGCCTCTCGCCGCGCGATTGGCGTATCGCCGCGCGCGCGCCCGACCTGTTCGACGCCAAGGCCGATGCGCTGGCGGCGCTCGCCGCCGCCGGGGCGCCGGTCGAGAG
>DATEKP010000080.1:0-6271 GCA_035277405.1 Allostellaceae bacterium
AAAGGCCGCCTGACGCAACGGTTGCCGGATCTCGGTTGCTCGAAGCTATGCCACCTAAAAAGAACGGATTATTAACGTAAAATATGCTATTGACGCCCGTTTGTGAGGTAGAATAGTCTCGATCCCCGGCGCCGACGATCAGCCCGAGCACCGTCGCCGCCACGACCCACCAGCGGTTCGCGAAGACACCGCGCATCGCCGCTTCCTCCCCAAGATACCCGCCAGTTTGCTGATGCGACGCGGATCGCGCAACCAGCGACGCAGGAATCCTTGCGCCGGGTTCCCTCGGCAATAAACAATGAGCAGCGGAGCGCAAAATCGTGGTCATTCGGACACGGGAGAGACGGCCATGGACCTCGGATTGCACGGCAAGCATGCGATCGTGACCGGCGGCAGCCGGGGCATCGGCAAGGCGATCGCGCGGGAATTGGCGCGCGAGGGGGCCGATGTGGCGATCGTGGCGCGGCACGCGGCGGAGCTGGAGGCCACGGCGCGGGAACTGGCCGGCGAGACCAACCGGCGGGTCATTCCGCTCGCTGCCGACGTCACCAGCCGGGAGCAAGTGGACCGCATGGTCGCCGAGGCGGCGCGGCAACTTGGCGGCGTGCACATCCTGGTCAACAGCGGGTCGGCGCCGGGCGGCTCCGCCACCGCGACCGGCCCGATCGAAACCGTCGTCGACGAGGATTTGATCGAGGATTTCAATGTGAAATACGTCGGCGCGCTGCGCTGTTCGCGCGCCGTCATTCCCTACATGAAGGAGGCCGGCTGGGGCCGCATCATCAACATCAGCGGCGGCAACGCCCGCAACGCCGGCAATCTGAGCGGCGGCGCCCGCAACGCCGGCCTCGTGCACATGACAAAGACGCTGTCGGTGCAGCTTGGGCGTCACGGCATCACGGTCAACTGCATCCATCCCGGCACGACCCGCACCGAGCGCACGCCGAGCCTCATCGCCGCCCGCGCCGCCCAGCTCGGCGTCTCGCCGGAGGAGGCGGAAAAGCGCGACTTCGCCCCGGATTCGCCGCGCGGCAACGCCATCTGCCGCATGGTGGACGCCTCCGAGGTCGCGTTCGTCGCGGTCTTCCTCGCTTCGGAAAAGGCCTGGGCGGTCTCGGGCGAGCTGCTCTCCGCCAGCGGCGGCGCCGGCCGCTCGGTTTATTACTGAGCCGAGCAGGCGCCGTCGGGAGAGCCGGAATGGACAAGGAACGCAACGGCGAGCGGATGCGGCTCGGGGCGTTCTTTCACCCGACCGGGAACCATGTGGCCGCCTGGCTGCACCCCGACGCGCAGATCGACGCCGGCACCAATTTCCGGCATTACGCCGAGATCACGCAGACCGCCGAGCGCGGCAAGTTCGACCTGATGTTCGTCGCCGACGCGGTGGCGACGCGCGACGGCAAGCTCGAGGCGCTCTCCCGCTGGCCGCAATACATGGCCTATTTCGACCCGCTGACACTCTTGCCGGCGCTCGCCCCGGTGACGACGCATATCGGCCTCTGCGGCACCGCGACGACCAGCTACAACGAGCCCTACCACATCGCCCGCAAATTCGCCTCGCTTGACCACATCAGCGGCGGTCGCGCCGGGTGGAATGTCGTCACCTCGTCGAACCTCTCCGAGGCCTTCAATTTCGGGCGCGAGCGGCACTACGAGCACGATGCCCGCTATGACCGCGCGGTCGAGTTTGTCGAAGTCGTGCAGGGGTTGTGGGACAGCTGGGACGACGACGCGTTCGTGCGCGACCGCCAATCGGAACGCTACTTCGACCCCTCGAAGCTCCATCACCTGAACCACAAGGGTGAGCATTTCTCGGTGCGCGGTCCGCTCAACGTCGCGCGGCCGCCGCAGGGCCACCCGGTGCTGTTCCAGGCCGGCTCGTCCGAGGTCGGACGCGAGGTGGCGGCGCGCTTCGCCGAGGGGGTGTTCACGCCGCAGCATACCCTCGCCGGCGCGCAGGAGTTCTACCGCGACCTCAAGGGGCGCATGCGCAAGTACGACCGCCCGCCCGAAGCGCTGAAGGTCATGCCCGGCCTCAACGCGATCGTCGGACGCACCCGCAAGGAGGCGGAGGACCTGCACCAATTCCTGCAGTCGAAAATCCACCCCGATGTCGGGCTGGAACTGCTGGCGAACCAGCTCGGCGGGTTCGACCTGTCGGAATTCGATCTCGACGGTCCGCTGCCCGACATCCCCGAGCGGCAATTCGCCCTCGCCGGCCTCGGCAATACCCGCAACATCATCCGCTGGGCGCGCGAGGAAGGGCTGACGATCCGGCAGATTTACCAGCGCTTCGCCGCGGCGCGGGGACAACGCACGCTGATCGGCTCGCCGAGCGAAATCGCCGACGACATGGAGGCGTGGTTCCGCGGCTACGGCGTCGACGGCTTTCTGTTCCACCCGTCGCATCTGCCCGGCGGGCTCGACGATTTCGTCGCGCTGGTGATCCCGGAACTGCAGTCGCGGGGCCTGTTCCGAGCCGAGTACGAAGGCGCGACGCTGCGCGAGAACATGGGCCTCCAGCGGCCGAAGAGCCGCTATCTCTCACACTGAACGCAGAAGGGGCACCCCTCCGGCGCCGGCAGCGGCTGCTGCGCCGACCGGCATCGGAACCCGGAGAAAGGAGGCGAGAAATGCTGATGATCGACGCGCAGGTGCACGCCTACGAGCGCAACCACCCGGGCCGTCCCTGGGTCGGCACGTTGACCGGGCCGGCGGAAGTCACCGGCGACCAGATGGTGGCGGCGATGGACGCGGTCGGGGTCGATGGCGCCATTCTGGTGTCGCCGTTCAGCATGTACCGCTACGACGCGAGCTACGCGCTCGATGTATATCGCGCCCATCCCGGCCGGTTCGGGCTGGTCAAGCCGGTCGATCCGACCGATCCGGCGATTGCCGAAACGATCGCCGATTGGGCGGCCACCAAAGGCACGGTCGGCATTCGCGTGTTCCTGCGCGACAATGCCTCGACCGACCCCGCCGATCCCGCCATCAACCGCGCTCTGGCCCTGGCGGCGCAGCACGCGCTGCCGGTCAACCTGGCGTGCACCGGGCGCCTTGGCCAGGCGGGCGGGCTGGCGGCGCGCAACCGCAACACGCAGCTGGTGATCGACCATCTTGGCCTGCCGCAGCCGCAGCAGCCGCCGGCGCCGGCGGAGCCGTTCGCCGCGCTGCCCCAACTATTAGCGCTGGCCGACCACGACAACGTCGCGGTCAAGATCAGCGGCGCCTGCACGCTGTCGCACGAGGCGTTCCCTTACCGGGACATCTGGGACCCGCTGGCCCGTGTCTTCGATGCCTTCGGCTTCGAGCGTTGCCTGTGGGGCACCGACTGGACGCGCGCGGTCAATCTGTTGAGCTACCAACAGGGCGTCGAGGCGTTTCGCGTCACCGATCGGCTGTCGGATAACGAGAAGGCCGCGCTGATGGGCGAAACTCTGAGCAAAATCTATCGCTGGTCGCCCAAAGGAGCCTGAATTCGGTTTGCGGCGGAACAGCGAGGCGCGAACATGGCGCAGGATCGATTTGACGCTCGAGCGGTGACCGACCAATTTCCCGAGCCCTTGTCCGGCCTCGCGGTGCCGCGCTTCGGCGAGGTCGCGACGTTCATGCGGCTGCCCATCGAGCGCGACCCGGCAAAGCTCGACATCGCCCTCGTCGGCGTGCCGTGGGACGGCGGTACGACCAACCGGCCTGGCGCGCGCCACGGGCCGCGCGAAATCCGCAACATGTCCACCCTGATGCGGCGGGTGCACCATGTCAGCCGCGTCGCGCCCTACGAACTCTGCCGGGTCGGCGACCATGGCGACGCGCCGGTCAACCCGATCGATCTGCAGGATTCGCTGAAGCGGATCGAGGGTTTCTACCGGCGGCTGCATACGGCCGGCGCGGCGCCGCTGTCGGCCGGCGGCGATCATCTGATCACGCTGCCGATCCTGCGCGCGATCGCCCATGAGCGGCCGGTCGGGGTCGTGCATTTCGACGCCCATTCCGATACCAGCGACAGTTATTTCGGGGGTGAGAAATACACCCACGGCACGCCGTTCCGCCGCGCCGTCGAGGAGGGGCTGATCGATCCCAAACGGATGATCCAGATCGGCGTGCGCGGATCGATGTATTCGGCAGACGAGAAGGAGTGGGCGGAGAGCGCCGGCATCCGCATCGTCCATATCGAGGAGTTCTTCGAGCGCGGCCCCGACGCCGTGATCGCCGAGGCGCGGCAGATCGTCGGCAGCGGCCCGGCCTATGTCAGCTTCGACGTCGACGGCCTCGACCCGGTCTACGCGCCCGGCACCGGCACGCCCGAGATCGGCGGCTTCTCGACCGCCGAGGCGCAGCGCATGATCCGCGGCCTCGCGGGCCTCGATCTGGTCGGCGGCGATGTCGTCGAGGTCGCGCCGCCGTTCGACCCCTCGGGCAACACCGCATTGGTCGGCGCGACGATGATGTTCGAGATTCTGTGCGTGCTGGCGCCGGCCATTGCGCGCAGGGTCGATCGACCGGCCGCGCGGTGATCGAGCCTCCGATGCACCGCTTCCACATCTACCAGGTCAAGATCAACGAATTTCACCGCATCTACGACGACCTGGTAAATGCGATCTCGCAAAGCCTGATCGACCTCGGCCATATCTGCACGGTCAGGCACAACGTGTTCCTGCCGGACGCGATCAACATCCTCGTCGGTTCGACGATCTTCGCCTCGCGCTATCACGGGCTGCCCGCGACGCTGAAAGGACAGCCCTACGTCGTCTACCAGCTCGAATGCCTCGACGAGCGGCGCGGCCTGTTGTCCGAATGGCCGGAATATTGGGAATTGCTGCAGAACGCCCGAGCGATCTGGGATTACTCGCCGGCCGGCACGGCGTTCCTGAAACAAAAAGGCCTGGCGAACGTCCATTACGTGCCGCCGGCGTTTCACCGCAGCCTCGAGGCGTTTCGGCCGCGCCAGAACCCCGAAATCGACGTGCTGTTTGTCGGCTCGCCGCATCCGCGGCGCCACCGCATCATCGCGGCACTGCAGGAACGCGGCCTCGCCGTCGTCAATCTCGAGGCATCATTCGGGGAGGCCCGCAACCGGCATATCGCGCGCGCCAAGGTGGTGCTGAACGTCCATGCCTGGGACGATCTCCCGGCGCTCGAAACGGTGCGGCTGTCGTATCTGCTGGCCAATCGGGTCTTCGTGATCTCGGAAGAGGGCGACCACAACCCCTATGAAAACGGGGTCGTTTACGCGCCCTACGATCGGCTGGCGGAGACCTGCGCCGAATACGTGCGAGCCCCCGCTGAGCAGCGCGAGCGGGTGGCTGAGGCCGGTTACCTGGCGGTCCGCAAGCTGGATCTCGTCAACATCCTGCGCGCAACGCTCGACGACATGGGGGATGCCCGACTGACCGGCCTGACCGCCGGCGCGGGCTGGGGTACGGAGCCTTATTACTCGCAGTCGCGGCCCGGCATCGTCGAGTTGGTGCCGAGCACCGCCCGGCGCGTGCTCGACATCGGCTGCGCCGGCGGCATGGTCGGGGCGGGCATCAAGCAGCGGCAGGCCTGCCACGTGACCGGCATCGAGATTTTTGCCGAGGCGGCCATGCACGCGGCCCGACTGCTCGACCTGGCGATCTGCGGCGATGCTTTTGCCGTCCTGCCGTCATTGCCGGACCGCGCCTACGATTGCGTCCTGATGCTGGACGTGCTGGAGCACGTCGCAGAGACCGCCGACATGCTGCGGCTTGCCGCCGGAAAGCTGGCCGATGACGGCGTGCTGATCCTCTGCGTGCCCAACGTCGCGCATTGGTCGGTCACGCAAGGCCTGCTTCAGGGCCGCTGGGATTACGCCGAGCAGGGCATCCTGGACCGCACCCATCTGCGTTTCTTCACGCTCGACAGCCTGCGGCGCGCACTCGACGAGGCGGGGTTGCGGATCGTCGACCGCCGCTCGACGCTGCTCGGCAATGCCGCGCCTCCCCCCGCGGTCGAGGACGCGTACCGGCGCAACGCGGCTGCCGGCGCCAGCCCCGACTCTGACATGCAGAGCTATCAGTTCGTCTTGCTCTGCCGGAAAATCTGACCGCGCGCCGGTCGAGAGCAGCATCCGGTCAAGTTTGTTAACCCCGTTCTCGTCATGCCCGGACTTGATCCGGGCATCCACGCGAAACCGCGAGGACATCGCCCGCTTCTCGTGGTGGCCGGGTCAAGCCCGGCCAAGACGATGGAGAGAGTGATTCCGTTTGATCGGACGCTGCTCTACCCGCGCGTCGGCCAGGCCGGCTCGTGG
>DATEKP010000081.1:0-32640 GCA_035277405.1 Allostellaceae bacterium
GGTGCCGACATTGATGCCGCGTCTCTTGCCGAGCGCGTTCAGGTAATCGCCGACCGATTCCCAGGTGACATCGACCCCGGCCTTCAGCACCGGCAGCGGGATCTGCTCGGCGTCGGAGAAGAATTCGAGATACCACTCGCCGTCGCCCGGGCGCACCGGGGCGATGACCTGGCCGCACTGGCCGACGATGACGGTCGTGTGGCCGTTATGCACCCAGGAGCCGCAATAGGGGTCCCACACCGCCTGCGGGTCGAAATGCGTGTGATGGTCGATAAAGCCCGGCGCGACGACCCGCCCCTCGGCATCGATCGTGCGCTCGGCCGCCGCTCCGGCGTATTTGCCGACGCCGACGATCCTGCCCTGGTGCACGGCGACATCGGCCGCGAATGCCGGCTCACCCGAACCGTCGACGACGCGGCCGTTCTTAATCAGCAGATCAAAGGACATGGCATTCCTCCCGTTGCAGCATCGGCCAGCTGACGGGCGCGCCCGCCTCGGCTTTTGGGCTATCGCAGAACCGCAGGTTAAGGCATCGCGCCAGGTGCGACAATATGTGCGCCGGGCAGGTCTGGTAGGCGCGATGCGAGGAGTACGAGCGGCGGCTGGCCTTGGCAATCTTGTCGTCCCTGCGCAAGCAGGGACCCGCTCCTCAACCACTTACGAGGCGGCCCGGTGGGTCCCGGCTTTCGCCGGGACTAATTGTGCGGGAATGACGATTCCATCCGCTCAAACAAAGCTCTAAGGTCGCGGCCACAACCGGACGGGATTCTGCCGTGTCCGACATTTCCGTCTTTCGGCCGGAGCTGGGCGTCGCGGTCGTGACGATCGACCGGCCGGCGCGGCGCAATGCGCTGAACCTCGCCGCCTGGCGCGACCTCGCCGCCGCCTTTCGCGCGCTGGCGCAACAGCGCGAGGTCCGGCTCGTCATTCTGACCGGCGGCAGCGGGCATTTCTGCGCCGGGGCCGACATCAGCGAGTTCGCCGAGCTGCGCGCGGACAGCGCCGGCGGCGCCCGCTACGAGCGCGAGGTCGCTGCCTGCTATGAGGCGATCCGCGCCTTGCCGCAGCCGAGCATCGCGGCGATCGAGGGGTCCTGCGTCGGCGGCGGCGTGGCGATCGCCTTGTGCTGCGACTTTCGCGTCATGCACCGCGCCGCCCGTTTCGGCATCCCGGCAACCAAGCTCGGCACGATCTACACCGTCGATGAGTGCCGTTTCCTTTATTCGGTCGTCGGCCTGGCCAACGCCAAGCGCATCCTCTACGGCAGCGAGCTGTTCGATGTCGTGGCGGCGCGCCAGATGGGGTTCGCCGATGTCGTGGCGAAGGAGGGCGCGGTCGATGCGGCGCTCGATTTCGGCGCGGCGATGAGTGCGAATGCGCCGTTGGCGATCGCCGGCACCAAATTGATCCTGCAATCACTCGCCGCCGGCGAGGTCGAGCGGCGGCGCGACGAGATCGCGATGCTGATCAAGGGGGCGCTTGACAGCGAAGACTATCGCGAGGGCGCGCGCGCCTTTCTCGAAAAACGCCCGGCCCGGTTCATCGGCCGCTGAGCCGCGACCCGCAAGTCATCGTCCGGATTTGTTGCGGGATGTCGCGTCTCGCGGCAATCTCAACGGGTTGAGATATTTTTGGAGCACGTTGTGACGTTCAATCGCCGGACGATCCTGCGCGACGTTCAGCATTTTCTCGATCTGCTGCTGCTCGCGCTCGTCGTGTGGCTTCTGCTCGCCGTAATGCGCATCGTCTGACACGACCGCGTTCGTCATCCGCTCTGTTTTCGGCTTGAGGAGCGCCCGGTCCGGCCGCCGGGCGCGCGCCGCCGCACAACCAGCGAGGGGCGGAACGGCCGGCCCTGCCCCGCGTTGGTTGGCGAGCTTGGGCGAGCCGAGGGGGCGCGGGAATTGGGCGAAATCCGCAACGGCCGGATTGCGGCGCGATGCCGACAAGGCTGACGGCGCGGCCCCTCGCGGCCTTCTGCGCGCTGGCGGTCATCGGCACGGCGGGCATCCGATCCGCCGCCGCCGCACCCGCGGGCGAGGCGGTCCATCGCAAGCAGGAAATCTGCCGCGCCGTCGATGATGCGGCGGCTGCCAACCGCCTGCCGCCCGCCTTTCTGACGCGGGTGCTGTGGGTCGAAAGCCGCTTCCGCAGCGATGCTCTGAGCCCCAAGGGCGCCGAGGGGATCGCGCAATTCATGCCGACGACCGCGGCCGAACGCGGCCTCGCCGACCCGCGCGAGCCGATCGCTGCGATCGGCGAGGCGGCGCGGCTGCTCTCCGATCTCGCCGGCCGGTTCGGCAATCTCGGGCTGGCCGCGGCCGCGTACAACGCCGGCGCCGGCCGGATCGACGGGTGGTTGCATGCGCGCGGCGAACTGCCCGCCGAGACCCGCCGCTACGTGCTCGCCGTGACCGGCCGCGCCGCCGAGGATTGGGCACACCCGCCCGGGACGTCGCAGGCCGGCGGCGCCGATACCATGGCGTGCCTGCAGGCGATGGCCGAGATCGGGAAGCTTGCGCCCCTCGGCACCGCCTGGGCGGGCGGCGGCAGCACGCGGCTGACGCGGCTTCTGGCGCGCGCGACCGCGCTGTTGCACTCGGCCGCCCTGCGCTGAGGTTCCCCGGCTACCGCTCGCCTGTTTGCCGCGCCGCGATCTCCAGCGCCCGCTGCCGGCGGCCGAGCCACAGCGCGTTGACCAGCCACAACCCGGCCGCGACGATCGCGGCGGCGGTGGCGAGCGCGCCGCCGGCCTCGCGCAACAGGGCGGTGGACCACGCGCCGAGCTGATCGCCGAGGCGGTAGATGAAGGTATCGATGAAGCCTTTTGTCTTGTAGCGGTCCTCGCGCGGCGCGACCGTAAACAAGAGTTCGCGGGTCGGCCGCGCGATCGCGTAGTCGCCGGCGCGCCGTACGATCTGGACGACGGCCAGCATGCCGGCGCTCGGCAGCAATGCCAGCGCACCGAAACCGATCATCGTGAAGGCCGGCAGCAAGGCCAAGGTCAGCGCCACCCCGAGCGAGACGACAATCCGCCCGGTCAGCAGCAGCTGGATGAACAGGGTCAAGCCATTGACGCAGAGGTCGATCGTGGCGAAGAACGCGGTCTGCGCGCCGCGCTCGGCAAAGCTGCGGCTGACGATCGCCGCCTGCTGGAAATAGAGAAAGGTCGAGGTCGTCGCATAGAGCAGCAGAAACGCCGCGATGTTGAGCAGATAGGGCGAGCGCACGGCATGGGTGACGCCGGCGACGATGCTGCCGCCGATCGGCCGCTCGTCGCGCGCCGAGACCTGCTCCGGGCGTGCCTGCAGCGCCGGCGACAGCACAGCCAACCGCACCGTGCTGAACACCGCCAGCTCGAGCAGCGCCGCGGCGCCCACCAGCAGCAGGCCAGGCGGGACGTGGCGCGCCAGGATCGCCGTCGCGGCCGAGCCGACGATCGCGCCGAGCGTCGCCCCAGCGGCGATGAAGCCGAACAGCCGCCTGCCCTGTTCGGCGCTGAACAAATCGACATTGAGCTGCCAGAACACCGAGACGACGAACAGGTTGTAGATCGAAATCCAGACGAAGAAGGCGCGCCCGAGCCACACGCTCTGCTGGGCATCGACGAAATGCAGCGCCGCCGCGAAGGCGAGGATGTTGAGCGCGAAGAAACGGTACGTCAGCGGGATGAAGCGGCGCCGGGGCAATCGCTTGACCAGCGCGGAAAACAGCAGGTTGGCCACCAGCATGCCGGCGAAGGACGCGGTGAACAGCCATTGCAGGTTTCCGACCCCGCCGGCGACGCCCATTTGCTCGCGGATCGGCCGCATGATGTAGTAGGACGACAGCACCGCGAAGATCGACAGCCAGCACCACAGCGCGACACGCACCTCGTCGGGCCGCACCGCCACCACCCTCAGCAGCAGGCGGTGGGCAAGGCCGGGGCCGGCCGCAACCGCGGCACGCGAGTTGTCCGTCACCCTGCGAATTGCTCCTGTGCGGCATTCGCGGCCCGGCAACCGCGCCGGGGATGCGCGCGGGCGGCTACTGCAATCCGGCCGCGATCTGGCGGATTTCCGCCGGCGTGTGTTCGCCTCCGAGCGGTGTGCCGGGCACCAGATATTTGCCCTTGGCCAGCCCGCCGACCAGCACCGGCTCGAAGCCGATCTCCTTGATCAGCGCGCTCGCCACGGCGATCGCGTCCTTGTCGTCGCCGGCGATCGGGACGCCGACCGGCTCGCCCTCGCGGTGGGCGTCCTTCGCCAGTTTGCTGGCGCCGATCGCGTTGAAGCCGCGCACCAGCCGCGCTCCCGGCAGAAGCTTCTGCGTCGCGAGGCCGGCGCCGCCCTGGGCCTCGGCCCATTTGACGATCTCCTCGCCGTCGCGCCGCGGGCTCGGGTTCGAGACGTCGAGGACGAGCTTCTTCGCGGCCAGCGCCTTGCCGTAATCGCGGCCGATCTGCTCGACCGCGCCGTATGGCACGATCAGCAGCACGACATCGGCGAACGCGACCGCGTCGGCGACCGAGCCGGCCTTGGCGTTCGGCCCGGCGGCGGCGACCAGTTCCGTCAGCTGCTCCGGATGGCGCGAGGAAAACATGACCGGATGACCGGCCTTGGCAAACAGCGTCCCGAGCGCGCCGCCCTCGCGCCCGGCGCCGATCGTCGCGATCTTCAGCGGAGCGGCCGCTGCTCCGCTTTGGGCGCGCCCGGCGGCCGGCAATCCGATCACGGCGGCGGTGGCCAGCCGCAGGAAGGCGCGGCGGCTGCCGCGATGCGTCAGAGCCAGGGACATAAAGGCGATCTCCGCAGCGAGGCCACGGCGATTATACGGTTGGTCCGCCCGATACCGCCCTTCACGATTGCGCCAGCCGACGCGACCGCACGGCGATCGGCGATGCAGGACTTCCGAGGCAGGATCCAACTCCGCGGCCCTCGGTAGTCGTCGCACCCTCACCCTCAACCCGGGCTGAGCGCGACGCGAAAACCCGCTCTTTCATAGACCGATCCGCGTTGCCAGAATGCCCGCCAGCCCAGCATGGAGCCGGTCATGTCCGTCCAGGAGCGCGCCGGGGTCTGTACTCTCGATTGCCCGGACGCTTGCAGTCTCACCGTAACCGTGGACGAGGGCCGCATCCTCAAGGTGCGCGGCTCGCATGCCTTGCCCTACACGGCAGGAGTCATCTGCGACAAGGTAATGCGGCACAGCGCCGAGTTCGTCCACGGCGAGGGCCGGCTGTTATGGCCGCTGCGGCGGGTCGGGCCGCGCGGGTCGGGGCAGTTCGAGCGCATCGGATGGGACGACGCGCTCGGCGAAATTCATCAGCGCGTCACGGCGGTGATCGACCGGTTTGGCCCGCAGGCTGTCATGCCCCTGAACTATGCGGGCCCCCACGGGATGCTGTCGGGCGACAGCATGTCCTTGCGGTTTTTTCATCGGCTGGGGGCGAGCCAACTCTACCGCCGGGCGTTGTGCGGCGGGGTGCGCAGCGAGGCGTGGGCCGGGACGTATGGTGCGGTGCCCGGCATCGGACCGGAGGCGGCCGCGAATGCCGCCTTGAACGTCGTATGGGGCAACAACGCGACGGTCTCCAACCTGCACCTGGTTCGCCAGGTCAGAGCGGCAAAGCGCAAAGGCGGGCGCCTCGCCGTCATCGACCCGCTGCGGACCAAGATCGCCGAGCAGGCTGATCTGCATTTGGCATTGCATCCCGGCACCGACGTGCTGCTCGGGTTCGCGCTCGCCGCCGAGTTGGAGCGAGTTGGCGCGCATGACCGCGCATTCATCGGCAAGCATGTCGGCGGCTACGAGGAATTCATGGCCGTGGCGCGTGCGTGGCCGGCGGACCGGGCCGCACAAGAGTGCCGTGTCGCCTCGGACGACATCCGTCTTCTTGCCCGATGGATGGCCGAGGCCGACCCGTTGGTATTGGCACCCGGCAACGGGCTGGAGCGCGGCCGGAACGGCGGCAGCGGCATCCGCTCGGCAATCGCATTGCCGGCATTGCTCGGCAAGATGGGACGCCGCAGCGGCATCGTGCTCGGCGCGAGCAATGCGTTCCCGAAAACCCCCGCCCGATTGCAGCGCCCCGACCTGCTGCCGCCCGGAACTCGGACGATCAACATTCTCGATGCCGGCCGTCACCTGGAATGCGATGACGTCGACCCGCCGCTGCGCGCCGTGTTCATCTACAATCACAATCCTGTCGTCGTGCACCCCGATCAGAACCGATTAAAGCGGGGCCTCGCGCGCGAGGAGATTTTTCTGGTCGGCATCGAGATCGCGATGACCGAAAGCATGCGGTTCTGCGATATCGTCCTGCCGGCCGCGTCGCACTTCGAGTGCGACGATCTTTATTCGTCCTACGGTCATCACTGGCTGCAACGCACGGAGGCGGTCATCCCGCCGGTTGGCGAGGCACTCCCGAACACGGAAATTTTCCGCCGGCTGGCGGCGCAATTCTCGTTTGATGATCGGTGCTTCCGGGCGAGCGACCGAGACCTGATGGATGATGCGGTCGATCCGAGCGACCCTCGCTTGCAAGGGCATAGGGGCAGCGAACTCCCCCTGGGCGAGGCTCTGCGGATGAACGGCCCTGACGGGCAGCAACTGGCTCTGCTCGATAACGTGATGCCCGCGACCCCGTCGGGCCGGATCGATTTGGCCTCGGACGTGCTGGCGAGCCGGTGGGGGCAAATGGCGCGCCTGCCGGGCTACCGTCCGCAGGCGAGCAGATTTCCGCTGTCGCTGATCTCGCCCTCCTCCTCCACCCGCATTTCGTCCACCCTTCTCGGCCGCGGCGGCAAACCCGGAGACGCGCCGCCGCTGCGCATGAACCCGGATGACGCGCGTTCGCGCGGCCTTGCTGACAAGACTTCGGTTCGGGTGTGGAACGATCACGGCGCCGTCATCCTGAAGCTGGAGATCACCGATGCGGTCCCGCCCGGTGTCGTAGCCTCCGAAAAAGGCGCATGGCTGGCGACGAGCCCGACCGGCCAGACGATCAGCGCATTGGTTTCCGCCGATGACCGGGCCGATCTTGCAGCCGGGGCCTGCTTCAACGATGCGAGAGTCGAGGTTTCGCCAGGCTGACGACCGAGAATGAGCCGAGAGATCCGGAGCTCTTGTCCTGCCGGAAGCGGCGTCACCGACCCGGCTGTTGCGCATCGCACAATTCAGCTCGGCAGCCGACGGAACCGCGCAATCTGGTAGGTCAGCCAGCCAGCCGCATGCAGCCAGCGCAACACCCGGCCGGCGTCGGGGTTCTGCTGCAATTCCGGGTGCGGGTCGGGCGCGGTTATTCGGTAGCTCGGCCGGGTTTCCGCGGTCCAATCTGCCGCGTGTTCCACACTCAGGCCGACCGCCCGGGCCCAGCGCAGCAGGCGGGCATGATCGCACCACGGCATCGGCCAGGGACCGTAGTCGCGGCGCAGCGCGGCGACGATCGCGTCGCCCGGCCACGGCGCCGCGGCGCCGGGGTCGCGCAGCAGGATATCGGAAAGAATCAGGCTGCCGCCCGGGCGCAGTACTCGTGCCGCTTCCGCGAGAAACGAGCGGCGCGCACTGAAATGAAACATCGCCTCGATGCAAAGCACAGTGTCAAAGGAGGCGGCGGCGAACGGCAGGCTGCAGGCGTCGGCTGCGACGAGGCTCAGGCTGCCGCGCGCCGGCGGTGCGACGCTGCGGCAGATCTGCAATTGGCGGGGGTCGATGTTAAGGCCGATCAGCGCCAGCCCCGATCGAAGCGCCGCCAGCATCGCGAGAGCCCCGCCCAGACCGCAGGCCACATCAAGCACCCGCTCGCCGTCCCGCGGCGAGGCGAGCGCAATCAGCCGCGCGGTCAATCGCGCCTGGGCAGCAATGAATTCGCCCGGCTCACACGCCCCGGAAAGGGCGGGCGGATCGTCCCAATAACCGAGATGGACGTCGCGGCCGGCCTGCCCGGCATGATAGGCGGCGATCAGCCCGTCGACGTAGGCCAGAGACGGGCGGCGCATTTCAGCCCCAACACAAAACCTGGTCGCCGCCTCGGCTCTCCGCCATGAAGCTGCAGGCGGTCCATCGCGTCACCGGTCCCTTCACCGGGTTGACGCGATGCAGATACCGCCCGGAGTTGAAGAGGATCATCTCGCCCGGCGCGAGCCGGAAACGGACGCTCGGGATGCCGCCGAGGTTGAGCCGCGAGGCGTCCTCCGGCCCGTCGATCATGCGGAAGCGACGGCCGCCGTGCTGCAGATCGAAGATCTCCAATTCGCCGCCGGCCTCCGGCTGCGAAAATGCAATGACAAACGAAAACAGATCGCTGCCGATCTGCGGCACGATCAGCCGGTAGCTGTCGCGATATGCCTGTTCATTATCAAAATGCGGCGGGATGAAACCGCCGGTCAGATGAGCGCGCAATGTCGTGAACATGTGGTCGAGTTCGGGCTCCGACCCCGCGGCGGCGCGGTACGGCCGGCCTTCGTCGAGCGCCGACAGGAGCCCGCCAATGCGGGTTTCGAGATCGATGCTGCCGGCGAAGAGGCGCCTGAGCCCGGCGCGGAACTCCGGCGCGGCGCGGAAGTAGGCGACGAGATCGGGCGGCGTCAGGTTGAGATTCATGCCGAGGAAATGACCGCGCATCGCCGGCGGAAAGTCGCTGCACACCAGCCCGGTCCGGCCCGCTTCGAGCCGCTCCACGAGGCGGGCGCATTCTGCCGCGCCATAGACGCCGCGCAGCAGCAGACCATGGAACTCGGCGCGCCGCATCCGCCGGATCGCATCGGGAAAGCGCGCCGCATCGGCAGCGTCAATGGCGAGCGTGTCAAAAAAGACCGGCACCGATCACATTCCGCCCCAGGGACCCCGTCCCACCCACCTCACCGCCTGGAAAGCGGCACATCTCGGGCCCGTTCGCTGCGCCTTTGCCCGGACGACAAGAGGCAGTAGCGGCAGCGTGCAGCTCAAATGGCCGGCGGCGCCTGTATCGGACGCAGGATCCGCTCGTCGTAGCCGTATTTCGCAATGTAAGCGGTGCTCAATCCCAGGCATTCGGTAGAGGCGCAGCGGTCGCGGTATACGCATTGATAGAAGCCGTTGCGCATGAACTCGGGCCAGAAGGCCGGATCGACAAAAAGCTGCGGCTGCGCGTTCGAAAGAGCGGCCGCGTCCTCGCCCAACAGGCATTCCGGAAAGTTCTTGATCTCGACGCCGCGACCCAACCGCCGCGCCCGGGCGACGGCCTCGCGCAGGTAAGGCAGGACAGCCGCGTGCGGAGCGATCAAATCCTTCTCGTCACTCTCGCTCATCGGCCAATACACCCAGAATTCCATCTGGACCAGATTGCGCAGGTGCCCGAGGCGTTCGACGATTTGCGGCAGCAGCGAGTAGTTGCGACTTGTTACGACCGAGTTGGTCAGCGTGGCGACGCCCTCGAACCGGTCGAGGATCTCAAGCCCGCGCAGCGTCTTGTCGAACGACCCGACGACGGTGGTGATCGCGTCGTGCGTCTGAGCGTCCGGACCCGCGACGCTGACAAAATATTCATCGATGCCGGCCGCGACCAATACTTCGCTGAACCCGCGTTGCGCCAAGTGCATGCCGTGCGTTTGAATCCGCACATGCTCGAAGCAAGCGGCGCGCGCCTGTTTCGCCAGTTCGGCAAGGTCGCGGCGCAAGGTGATTTCCGATCCGGTCAGGATCAGGCCCTTCCATCGCCGGGTGCGTGCATTTTCGGCGAGGAGCGCGGCAAACCGCCCGTCCGATTCCGGCTGCAGCCGGTCCATCGTGCCTTCGATCATGCAATGGACGCAGCGCAGATTGCAGCGGAACTCCATGGTCATCGAGACATAGTCGCGATGATCGAAGTTGTGCAGCGCTGCCGGGCGCGGCGCTGCTTCAGCTCTGACGGACATGGTCGGGTACCGCCGTCGCCGGTGGGGCTTCCGCGTGGCGCGTTCGGTTCCGATCAGAGGAGGCCATAAAAGGCGCTCTTCGTTACCCTTACCATGCCGGCTTCCACGACATAGTCGATCCCGACATCATACAGCAAATGGTCGAGATCATCGCGATGATCGCGCACAAACGCGACGAGATCGGAGGGAAACCGCTCCTGCTCCACAAACCCGATCAGCCCGGCCACCGGAATGCGCGAGAAATAGACGCCGTCGCCGAACCTCTTGTTCGCAACAACGATGACGGCACAATCCAGCAGCTCGGGCCGCAGCACCGCATTGAGCGGATAACCGCCGAGATCGTGGTGAACCGAGCAACCGACCTTGGCGGCAACGTCGTCCATCTCGCGTCTCGCGTCGAAGAAGTAATATAGATTGGCAAGTCGCAAGCCAGACGCCGATTGCTCATAGCAGATGCCAGAGGAGACGCTGCTGCCGGGATTGCCTATATAAATGTTTATGGTATCGAGCGGACGCTCGCCGGCGACGATCTCTTCGTCCAGATCGATCGAAAACATGAAATAGGGCCGCCCCTCCAGAGGCGGCAGGGCGCAGCGGACCAGCGGCGCCAGGATCGCGCGAACCCGCGTGATCGAGACCGCACGCTGCAGCCGCGCATAATCGTAAAAGTAGAATTCGAAGCGGAGCCGGCCGCCGAAATTCTTCACCCCGAAAACGGTCTGCCCGGGTCCTAACGCGTCGCGCAGCGCTCGGCACGCGGCGGCCAGACGCGGCATGCCGCCGGCGGCCTCCATCGACTGCCACAGCAAGTTGGCGCCGCGCAGCTTGCCGGCAGCGGGCGACAGGGGCCGGTAATCCCACAGGCAATAGTCGGCGTAGCGGTCGTGCGGCGCCGTCCGCTCGAGTGGCGGGGCAGCCCCAGTCATCGGGTTGGACTCAATGAGCTTCGACTCCGTAGTAGAAGGTGACGAACTCCGCGCCGTCGCGCCCGATCCCGGCGGAGAGATGGCCGAGCGCGACGCTTCCGGCGCCGCCGAAGACCGGCGTTCCCTGCGACGGCGGCACCGCGAAATCGTCGAGCGCCGCATCGATCACATCACACACCTGGGCGAGGCACAGCCCGGCGTCATAGACGTTGAGATCACAGGATTGCCGCGGGTTTCCCGGCTCTTCAACCAGCATCATCAGCAGGCGCCCAGCCTCGGCCAAAGCGGCGACCCGGTCGAGCAGGCCGAGCGCGCAGCGCAGCGCCCGCGGCGCCTCCGCCGCCGGCAGAAGGACGCGCAGCCTCGCCTCGACAGCGTGACGAGTGCGGCAGTGAACCCAGCTGTATCGTGTCACGGAGCCCCCGCCGGGCCCTCTTACCGGCCACTTATACGCAAGGTGGACGAGCACGGAGCCGCCGTTCGCGGTCGCAATCGCGCGCCGCGCCGCGCCGGCATATTCGAAATAAATCTTCCGCAGCTCGAAACCCGGCCCGGCCTCGTGTCCGAAATGAACGAACTCGGCGTCATCGAATGCCCGCGGCAACTCATCCGCGAACTCGGCCGGGATTTCCAGCTCGCGGCCGATCCGGATCAGCCGGTCGAGCGGCGCCGGGCCCAGACCTGCCCGGTGGATGCTGAGCAGGCAGCGATCCGCCAGCACTGCGCCCGGCACGATCTTCACGGATTTTTCCATGCCGTAGGGTGCGCCCAGTTGCGCCACAAGCCTGACCAAATCCTCGGCCGGCATCAGAGAGCCACCCGATGCAGTTGAGCGAGATGTGCCTTGTGGTCCGCCATCCGGGCGGCAACATCGCGATTTTCCGCCCTGATTCGGTCGAGCAGCTGCCAGACCTCGGCGGGGCGCGCGATCTCGGCCTCGACGATCAGCCGTCGCGGCAGCCGCTCGTTTCCGGCAAGAATGTAGAAATAGCTGGGCTCCGGAAACAGTTCCCGCACCGGGGTTTCAATGCGTCCGGTTTGGTCGTAGAGCGCCATCCTTTCGGCAAGGCTTTCGGGCAGGCTGACGCTGCGTGCATCGCGCCAAAACTCCTCGTCGCGCTGGGCCAGGACATAGTGCAATATGATGAAATCGCGCACCTGATCGTAGACTGCGCTCATCTGGTCGTTGTAGGCACGGCGCAGCGCCTCGTCAAAATCCCGATCCGGCCAATACTTGATCAGCAGTTCGACCGCTTTCTGGATCAGGTGAATGCCGGTCGATTCCAACGGTTCGACAAAACCGGAAGAGAGCCCGACCGAGATGCAGTTGCGCACCCAGAACTCGGCGCGCCGACCGATGCGTATTTTCAGAAGCCGCGGATCAGCAGAGCGCTCTTTCATTCCGGATTGCCGGATCAGCGCGGCGACCGCGGCCTCGGCCGAGATGTGAGCGCTCGAAAATACGTACCCGGTGCCGGTCCGGCTGTTCAACGGTATGCGCCATGTCCAGCCCGCGGGCATCGCCGTGGCGAGCGTATAGGGCGGAAACCGGTCGCCGCGCGGCAACGGCAACGCAACCGCGCGGTCGCACAGCATCAAATGCGACCAGTCGATCCATTTTGCGCCGAGAGCCTGCTCGATCAGTCGTCCGGTAAACCCGGTTGCATCGATAAACAGGTCCCCGCCGAGCGTGCGATCGCCGCCGATGTCCAAGCCGGTAATATTGCCACGCTCGTCGAGCGTCACCTCTTTGACTTCGCCGAACAGGTGCTGAACGCCCTCGCCGGTCGAGATCTCGCGCAAATAGGCGGCGAAGGCGCTCGCATCGAGGTGATATGCATAGCTGCCCGTCTGCTCGATGATCGAGGTGCCGCGAGCCGGCTTCGGCGATTTCTCCAATTCGCAGAGCCGCGCCTGCAGCGAATATTCCGAATAGGCAAGGCGACTGGCCGCCTCGACCCGCCGCTTCCGCCAGTAATGGAACAGGTCAAGCCCATTGATCTGGGCGCCGCATAGCCCGAAGGCGTGCCAGTACGTGAAGTCTTGCCGCAACCAGCCGTCGAACCGGATAGCCAGCTTGTAGGTGGCCGAGCATCGGCGCATGAACTCCTGTTCGTCCAGGTTCAGCGCACGCACGAACTGCACCAGGCTCGGGATTGTCGCCTCGCCGACCCCGATTGTGCCAAGCGTCGGGGATTCTACCAGCACCACCTGGCACCCCAGCCGTCGCATGAAGCGGTTGAGATAAACCGCGGTAATCCATCCCGCCGTGCCGCCGCCGACAATGACGACGCGGTGAAGCCGCTGCGGCTGATCTGCGGCAGGCAGCATGCGTTCTCCTCAAGCCGGCCGGTGCGCGGTTATCAGATGAAATTCCATGTCCAACTCGATTGCGCAATGGTCGATGGCTTCGAAGCCGACCTCGGCGAGAGTCGTCAGATAAAGCTCCGCCGGCCTCAGGAAATGGACGAAGGCGAGCGCCGGGAAAAGCGCGTACGGCAGCCGCCGGCCGGCAAGATTGATCGGCGCGCGTTCGAAGATGACGAGCTTTCCGCCGGGCCGGACGGCGAGGTGCGCGCGCTCAATCAGCTGACGCGCGTCCGCGTCCGGCCAGTCATGCAGAACCGACTTGAACGACACCAGGTCGGCCGGAGACGGCAGCGGGCCGGTTCGCATATCGCCGGGGAAGAAGCCGATCCGCCCCGCCAGGCGTGGGCCGGCAGACCGTGCGATATGCTGCCGCCCAAGTTCGCAGACCACAGGCAGATCCAGTACGGTTGCCTGCAGCGAAGGGTTTCGCCGGCAGGCCTGAAGCGCGAACTCACCGGTGTTGCCGCCGAAATCGATCAGGCGCTCGACGTCGTCGATGCCGATCATATCGAGTGCCGGGGCAGCCTCATACTTCGTCAGGCAGGTGGTAAATTGCGTCCAGGCGCGCGTCGCCTCCAGGTTTTCCGCGGTAATCTCGAAGCATCTGTCATAGCGGAACAGCTCGAATACCTTCGAGCGCGCCATGAAACGCGGAAGGTCGGTCAGCAACGGCGTGAACAGCTCGTGGATATCGGGCCAAACCAGATCAGCGAAGGCAATCCTGCATTCCAACAGATCGCGGAAGCGAAGCCCCGCCTCGAATTCCGTGGTCAGCGCCACGACGTCGCCGGCACGTACAAGCACCGCATTCGACGCGAGCAAGTCTGACAGAAGCCCGAGCCCCGCTGGACTGACGCGAAGCTCACGGCCCAAAACCGCCAGCGGGGTTGCCCCATTGCGCTGCAAAAAATCCACAAGGCCGAGTTCGAGGCCGCTCTTCAAAGCGCGCGCGTCGATTTCGCTGCCGAGGAAGGCGTTCACCTGCAGGAAGTCGAGATTGGCCGGCTGCACCAGCTGCCGCGCGCACCCCGGCAGCATTACGGAATCCGATCTTTCGGGCTCTCGGCGTCGTCGGCCGAACGCTCGGGCAGGTCGAAGGCGACCCGGCAGCGCAGGCCCGCCGGCACCTCATTGTCGGGGTTCGGCAGTTCGAGCCTGACGCCGAACGTGCCGCTCGCCGCATCGAAGACCTGGTCAACAACGGTCACCTTCGCCTTGCGGTCGCCACCGAACGGATCGTTCGGATGAACCGCCGCGATTTCGCCGATCTTGATGAATTTGTAATAGCGAACCGGCAGGTACGTCTCGACATTGAGCGGATTGATCTGTGCGATCGAGACGATCGTCGCTTCCTGATTGACGAATTCGCCCGGGCCGAGCGAGCGCTTCGTGACGACGCCGTCAATTGGGCTGCGGATTGTCCGCAGCGCCAGTTCGGCCTCAGACCGCGTCAGCTCGATCTGTGCCATGCGATGATTCAGCATTCCGAGCGCGAGTTCCTGTGTCGCCACATTGTATTCTGCCTTGGCGTTATCGACGTCCTGAACACTCGCCACGTGTTGCTGCTGCAACTCGAGCTTGCGCTTCAGGACAGCCTCCTTCTGGGTCAGCACCGCCTGCTTGGCCTGGATTTCGGCGGTACTGTCGCCGCGCGCTTTGTTGGCGGCGACGACCGCCTGTTCGACGTCGGATTGCAGATGCGCGACGATCTGGCCCTTCTTGACGGTATCACCGCGATCGACATTGACGCTGTCGAGTATGCTCGACACCGAGCTGCCGAGCTTCAGGCTGAGTGACGGCTCCGTCACGCAATCGAAGCTGGTCGCAGCGGCATTGGCGCCGCGCGCAAGGCCGGCGGCGCACACAAGCAGCAAGCCGCCGCGAAAGAGCACACGACCGCCGAGCATCGCGGCCTTACCAAAGACGTTCATTCGCGATCCAACAAAAGGGATGGCAGAGCCGCCGCGGCGACCCGGCGGGGCTGGGCGGTGGCGTGTCATTCGGGCATTCCGGAAAAGGCCAGGGTCTTCGTTTGCCATTGATCGGAACGCAGCAGATCCGCCCGCATGCGGGCATGCAGCCGTTCCGCTCGCCGTTGCGCGTAATGCGAGGCTCCGCTGCCGACCCAGGCACCCAGCACGCGGGCCGCGACTTTTGCGATGCCAGAGAGGGCGATGCCGGTTTCGGTATCCATCAGCGGGTCCTCCAGCGACAGGATCGCCTCGAAAGACCCCGGCTGTCCCTGGCGGCCTGCGCGCCCGGCGAGTTGCAGGTCAATCCGCCGCGCGTCATGGCGCTCGGTCATGATGACGTGCAGTCCGCCAAGCTCTTCGATCCCCTCGCCGAGATGGATGTCGGTGCCGCGGCCAGCCATGTTGGTTGCGACCGTGATGCGCCCCCGCTTGCCGGCCTCGGCGACGATCTCGGCCTCGCGCTTGTCCTGCGTCGCGTTGAGCACGGTGTGGGGCAGCCCGGCGGCATTCAGCGCCAAACTGGCGCGTTCGGAACTGGTGACCGAGCGTGTCCCGATCAGGATCGGTACTCCGAGCTTATGCAGTACGGCGACGCGTGCCACGATGGCTCGCCACTTCTCCTCCTCGGTCGCGAGGACCACCTCGGGGCGGTGAAGCCGGCGCACAGGCTTCGCGGTCGGAATGGCAACGACCGGACGCCGGTAGACCCGCCAGAGTTCAGCGGCGACCGGCAGCAGCGTTCCACTCATTCCGGCGAGCCGTTGGTATCGCCGGAAGAAGCGCTGGTAAGTAATGCGCGCGATCGTGGTACGCCGAACGGACAGCTCGCAGTTTTCCTTGTGCTCGATCATCTGATGCAGCCCGTCGCTCCACGAGCGGTCCGGCATGATGCGCCCGGTATATTCGTCGACGATGCACACCTTGCCGTCGGCAACCACGTAGTGCTCGCCGCGGTTGAAGAGATGAAGGGCCGCGAGGGCCTGGCGCGCGAGCTCCTCACGGCTCACGATACTGTGCCAATGGCCGCCGAGGCCTTCGGCGAAGGCGGTGATGCGATCCTGCCCGGCGACGGTCAGGTGAACACGGCGCTCCTCGTTCGACGCGATGAAATCGGTGTTCGCGTCGAGCGAGCCGGCCAGCCGCAGCGCCGCGGCCACGGTGTCGGCATCGAGCACATTGTCGGCCGCGCCGGAAATGATCAGCGGCGTTCTCGCCTCATCGACGAGCACGCTGTCGGCCTCGTCGACGAGGGCGAAGTGCAGACCCCGCAGGCGCAACTGCCGTGCCCGCGGCGTCGAGCTGTGCAGCGCCTCGACCTTCAGCGGCAGGTCGCCGGCCGCCTGGCCGAGGACCATGCGGTCCCGCAGATAGTCGAAGGCGAGCTCTTTGTTCGTGCAGTAGGTGATGTCGCAAGCATAGGCCGCCTGACGCTCGGCGGTGGTCTGGCCGCCGACGACGATCCCGACGCTGAGGCCGAGGCTGGCGTAGAGCGGCCCCATCCATTCGGCATCGCGGCGCGCCAGGTAATCGTTGACGGTGACGACGTGGATCGGGATGCCGGCCAACCCGGCCGTGCCGGCAACTAAGGTCGCGGTCAGCGTCTTGCCCTCGCCGGTCGCCATCTCGGCGAGCATGCCCCGCACCATGGCAAACGCACCGACGAGCTGAACGTCGAAATGGCGCTGACCCAGGATTCGGCCCGACAGTTCACGAATCAACGCGAAGGCGCGGGCGGCCTCAGCATCGGGAAAGCCGTGCCGGCGCCGCAACGCGGCCGCAGTGTCGCGGATCGCCGCCGGAAACGCTTCGCCCGGCAACACCCGAAGCTCCGCCGCGTGGGCCTCGACGAGCGGCAGAATGCGCGTGAGGCGATGCATGCGCCAGCGCGCTGTCCGAGCTATCAGCTGCGCCTGGCCGGCGATCAGCGCGCCTTCCAGCGCGCTCTCCCGCCGTTCGGGCGCGTCGGCGTAGATGCGTTGGCGCGGCAATGCGACAGGATCGGCCGCGGTGCCCCAGGCAATGGCGCTAGACACGAAATTGCCCGAGGAAGAACTGCCGGATGGACCGCACGATGCGCCACGCGATCGGCTCGTCGGCGTGCTTGAAAAACACGTAAGCCCGCGAGCCCAGCATCGCGGAGCCGGTCGGTTCCAGCAACTCGATGTCGAGCTGGAAAAATCGGAACAATGCCTGCGGATGCTGCATCTGCGACGGGTCCAGCGCGATCGAGCCGCCGCCACGCGTCGTCAGGGCGAGACTCGGGACATCCTGCTGCGCCGCCGGCACCTCGCGCAGGATCTTGGCCGGGATCGGATGGTCGAGATCCTCGGCAAGATGGGCTTCGACGACGGTCGAGGGCTGCCGGATCAGGTCGACGTCGGTCTGCGGCGCCAACACCCGGACGACCGGATGACCATCACGCAGCACATAGCCGAGCAGCTCGCCTCGCTTGACGAAGCGCCCCAGCAGGCTGGCCGCCTCCTCGCCCGACGCCAGAATGAACCGCCCGCGCCGCGCGGCGTCGATGTCGAGGTCTTGCTCCTGCCTGCGGGCGGCGCTCAGCTGCTCCTTCAGGTGCTTCTGCTGGTCGAGGAACATCTCGGTCTGGACGCGATCGATCTGCCTGACCGCATCGAGGCGCTGCATTACTTCCTCAAGCTCGGCCTTGATCACGGTCACCTTGGCGTTGAGGATCGGGTCCGCCAGAACGAGCAGCGGTTCGTTCGCTTCGACTTCGCTCCCCGGCAGCGCCGCCACCTTGGTCACGAACCCATCGGTCTTGGCGCGCAATTCGGCCTGATCGGGGACGATGACGACGCCCTCGGCGAAGGTCGAATAAGGGATGGGGATGCCGAACAGCACCACGACGGCCGCCGCGACGGCGCCCCCGACGACCGCGAAGGCGCGCCGCCGGTGGCCCCGCAGCCGTTGGCTGGTGGCGAGAAATCTCAGCCCCTTGAACAGCGGCCAGATCGCGATCGCGATGACCGCCCACAGCGCCATGACGAGGCCTATGGCGAAAATCCGCGTCGCGAGGAACAGCGCAATCCCAAGCGATACGGTCATCCGGTAGGCGAACGACAGAACCGCATAACCGAGCAGCCATTTCGCCTCGCTCGGCACGATCACCGGCGTCTCGACGTCGTCGACCCTGAAGAGATGCCGCTGTATCAGGTAGAAGATGTAAGCATTGGCGCGCGTCCCGAGATTGGGAACCTCGATCAGGTCGGAGAAGATGTAATACCCGTCGAAGCGCAAGAGCGGATTGCCGTTGAACAGCAGCGTCGAGACGCCGCCGATCAGCATGACGTTAAAGGCGAGCGTGCGGCCGAGGCCTGGGCTGCCCTGCACCCACAGGATCATCGCGATTGCAGCGAGCGTCATCTCCACCATGATGCCGGCCGCCCCGACGATGATCCGGCGTCGCTTCTGCCCGAACGCAGCGGACGCCGAGGCATCGACGTAGAGGACCGGGATGAAGACGAGCAGCATGACGCCGACCTCATGCACCTCGCCGCCCCAGATTTTGGTCGCGTAGGCGTGGCCGAGCTCGTGCAGGCTTTTGACGAATGGATAGACGCAGATGATGACGGCGACGTTTTCGGCCGTCAGCACCCTGTCAGACACGTCCGAGGTCAGCTCCGGCGCGTGCAGCGCCGCCAGCACCAGGCCGACCAGCACGATTGCGAGCCACCCGACGAAGCCTGCCGCCGTGAATACCGGCCGCATAAACGGCATGGTCAGATCGAGCAGCCGGTTGGGATCGAACAGCGGGATGCGCACGGCCATCGGGTTGCGCAGCTGCTGCATCATGCGGCGCTGGCTCGCCTGGTCCGACCGCTTCACCATTTCGTCGAAATCGGGCGGGGTCTCGCCCCACAGCAAATCCGCGCTGTGCAGCTGGGCGAGAAGCTGGATCGTCTCGTCCTGTGTCGGCGGATCGTCGCTGGCCCGTCGCCCGGCGGCCTCCCAGATCGCACGCACGGTGCGACGGCCGTCCATCAAGCAGACCATCAGGTTGGCGATCGGCGACAGCGAGTGGAACCGCCCGGTCTGACGGTCCTGCAGGATGTACCAGGCGCGGCGGCGAAACACCTGGCGGTGCAATGTCGTATGCGGCCGCAGCCGCGGCTTCAGATCGGCAACTCTGTACCAGGAGCTGCTGAACAGAGAGCGGCTCACTGTGGCCTCACATCCAGCGCCAGAACCATAGCTGCAGCCAATCGATCACCGGATGTACCCAAATCCACGCGAGATTGCGGCGGCCGACGCGGATTTTGCCGATACCCTCCATGCCGGGCCTGAGCTGCGGCGGGTTTTGCGTGAGCCGTCCTTCGACGCGAAACACATTGCGCCCGGCATGCGCCTCGGCGATCGGCGTGACCTTGTCGATCAGGAACGGCAATCCCGTGTTGGGCAACGCGGTGACGATCAGATCGCCGGTCTGGCCGGGCGCCACGGCGCGAACCTCGCGCTCGTCCACGTCGAGGATCACCCGATAGGCGGCAAGCGGCGCGATTTCGAACAGCACCTGGCCGCGCTGCACCGACGTGCCGACCAGCTGGCTCAGGTCGCCCGACACCACCAGCCCCGCTATCGGCGAGCGCAGCTGAATGCGGGCGAGCTGCGCATCGATCAACTTGATGTGCGCGACCGCCTGATCGATCTGGGCGCGAATAACATTGATCGCCGCCGGCTCGCGCGCCGCCAGCGCCTTGTCGTATTCATACTGATGCTGCTGTCGTTCGGTCACCCATTTGAGCCGCTCGAGCAGCAGGTCGCGGTCTTCCAGCGAGGCGACGAGTTCTCCTTCCGCGACCTTGTCGCCGGGGCGCACGTCGGCGTCCTTGATGAACCCGTCATACGGCGCCACGATCGCGCGCCGCACGAGGCCTTCGATCTGGGCATCGGCATTGACGTTGTAGGTGCCCTGGGCCAGCGACAGGAACAGCGCCGCGGCGGCAATCGCGATGACCACGAGCTTGCGCACCAGGTGGCCGGGGCCGACCAGCCGCACAATTTGCCGACGCAAGCTCTCACCGGTCTTGACGATCAGCCAACGGTCGTTGCGGCGCTTTTCTTCAAGCACCGGGCCGACGATCGCGACCGCCAGCTCGAGCAATTCGACCGTGTCCTGCTCGAACGGCTCGTCGGCCGGACGCTCGAACGTCAGCGCGCCGACGAAGCTGTCGACGACCAGCATCGGGACGGTGAGGACCTGCCCATTGTGGTGCAGGCGCGACAATTCCGCATGCGCGGTGGTCGCGATCAGCTGGTCGGCCGGCGCCGGATAGAGAATGAGACAGCGCTGATCGAGCGCCTCGTCCATCGCCTTGGCGAGCCCGCTCACCAAAACCATGCGCTCACCAAACTGCGCGGTATGGGAGATGACCTTGACGGCGACGGCGCTGCCGATGCGGATTCCGAGACTGACGCGGGTGCATTTGCAGCGGACCGCCAGCGCGGTGACAGCGGCCAGCGCCGCCGCTTCGAAACCATCGCGCGCGAGCGCATCCGCCAGGAGGTCGAGCGCCGCCCGCGAGCGCTCGATCAGCCGTTCCTGCTCGATGCCGCGAGCCTGCCGCAGCCGCTCGCGAATCCATGCGACACCCCATTGCAGCTGGCGCAGCGCGGACTTGATGTCGTCGGGCCGGGCGCCGTGCAACGTCACGCCCGCCACCCCCTTCAGCTCGCCGTCAAGCTGGATCGGCAGGGCGACATGAGCCGCCGCAGCCTCTCCGGTGCGTCCGGCGGCATCGGTGTCGGCGACGCCCCGCCGCTCGCGCAAAGCCAGTTCGGCGGCCTCGATCAGCGGCGCCGAGCGGGTCGAGCCTTCCGGCCAGAATGCCACCGCCTGGAAACTGTTGGGGGCGGCGGCGGCGAGCAGAACGACGCCACGCGCCGCCCCCGCAATGATCTGACATTGCAATGCGAGCCAAGCGCCCGCCATTTCGAACAGCGTTTGCGAGTCGCCGAGGCGGCGCCACAAGGCGGGCTCGAGCGACGCGACCGGCGCACCGACGTCATCCGCCTCATCGGCCGCCGACGGCGCGCCGGCCGGTTCGCTCGCCGCGGCCGCCATCGATCCGGCCCGCAAGGAAGATTGCTGGGGGGGCGGAGTCATTCGGCCTATCGCTCGATGTCGAGCGCCCCGTGCCTCGCCTCGTATTCGCGCAGCACGCCGCCGAGCACGGTCCACAACCGCTTTGCCGCAAACGGCGTCAGGACGATCCGGTTGGTCAGATCGACCACGACTTGACCCGCATCAGCGACATTCCAGGTCCGGTTCATCCCGAAGAACAGATCGACCTGCTCTCGTGTGCTCTGCACGTTGACGACATTGGCGAAATGCGTCGCCATCTCGTTGTCGTTCCACTGCACCGACGGAGCCGCAGGGGCGTCGGCGGCGGGCGGTTGCGTCCCCGAACCGGCGGAGGTCTTTGCCATCTTGTCGCGTTCCTCTGTAAAGGTTCGCCGTCGCATGTCCGATTTAAGATTTTCTTAAATCCGACGCGGCGGCGTACCCGCCCCGCGCGAGATCAGGTTTCGAACCACGCTCTGGCGGCGACGCGGCCGAAATCGCGCAGTGCGGTCAGCCACGACGACGACGGCACCACCATCGCTTCATCCGCCGAAGCATAGGCCGACTGCCCGGGCTGCGACGGATTCGCATCGGCCGCCGCGCGAGCGTCGGCGACGACGATCGTCAGCGGCTCGGGCTGCGGGGCCACAAAAGTCCCGGCCGCCTCGTCGAAGACCCAGGTCTGGCGCTGCCCGCCGGACCCCGGCGCGGGCTGGTGGCGGGCGACCGCGAAACTGATCTCGCTGTCGCGAACCGCCCGGATGACATCGTCCGGCGAGGCGAACGCAAACTGGCGCGCTGCCTGCGACGCCTCGGCCTTGTCGCCGAACAGGATCTCAGTTCCGCCGTCGGCAGTGATCGGGGCGGCCCCGATGTCGCCGGGCAGCACCAACCGAACCGCCTGATCGGCCGTGTCCGGCGTCAAGAACTGCGCCTCGCCCGCCGCCGCCAGCAGGCGCTGCATGGTCCCTGTGCCGAACGGACCAAACGGTGCATCCGCGTCCGGCGCAGTCTGCCCGATGGTGTCCGCTTGGCGCGGCGGCAAGCCGGCGAGGGCCGGCGGGGGCAGCGTGATCGATGCCGCGCCGGGCACCGAGAGCTCGTCGAGCAGCGGGAAGACGGATTGCGGCGGCGGTTGAACCGACGATCGGTCTGCCGGTCGGTCAGCCACCGGCGCGGTCGCAACCGGCAACAGCAGCGGCGCGCTCTCGTCCTGCAAGGCCGGCGCCGGCGTGCTCATGGCCGGCACCGGCTGCAGGGTTGCCGGGGTATCCTCGCTTGCCAGCGGCGCCAGGACCGTCTGGACCGGCGGCGCCAGCCGTGTTCCGGTGCTGAGGTATTCCGACATCAGGCCGCTGGTCGTATCGGCGAAGCCGAGCACGTGCGCGAGCTCGTGCATCTCGACGGTCAGCAGATCCATTGCGCCGGCGGCAGCGCTGCCCGGCAGGGCGACAAGCCCGTCTGACGCAGTCAGCAGGAAGGCGTCGTCCGTCGTGGGGTTCGGGTCGATAAACCAGCCCCAGCCCGCCGCGTTGGGCGACAACGTGATCGTGTCGCCGACCGTGATGCCGAGCCCGTCGTCCGGCAACGCCGCGATGTCGATCGTCACCGCCCGCAATTCGGCGATCGTCGCGGCATCGAGCGAGTAGACCGCCGTCAGCCGGTCGATCGCGGCGCCGAGCTCGGCGTCGACCTCGCTCATGGTCAGCGACGTGACCCCGACGGCCGCCGCGGTTGGCGCCGAGGCCGCGTACATGTGCTGGATCGTCTCGGTCTTCAGGTTCGAATCGTCGGTGAAGACCGTGCTCTGCGTGAAGGTCGCTTTGCCGGTCAGCACCGCGAGGCCGAACTGCCCGCCGGTCAGCACCGAGTTGTAGGTGTAGCTGAGCAGCTGCAGCCCGTTGACCTTGAGGACGACGAAATTGCCGTTGGCGTTGATCTCGATCGCATAGCTCGTGCCGCTGGCGATCGTGAAGGACGCCTTGGCGTCGAATACGAAGCCGCTCTTGCTCGTGTAGTGGCCGAGCGCAACCTGGTTGGTGCCGCGCAGCAGCACCGCGAATTTGTAGTAGCCGGGATTGTCGTAAGCATAAACGAGGCCAGCCTCGCCGGTCGTCTGCAACGTCGCCTTGAGATCGAGCGTCGCGTTCGGCTGCAGGCTCAGCGTGCCGGCCGGCAGCCCGAACGCCGGGCCGATGTCGATCAGCTGGATGGCCGCACCGCCCGACGGCGCGCCCTTTGCGGTCGAGGCCGTTCCGGTATCGCTGCCGGGCGCCATCGTCCAGCTGCCCGAGCTCGGCGGCGCGTAATACTGCGCGGTGCCGCCGGTGTACGTCTCGGTATAGGTGAAGCTGGTCGGCGGCACCGGCTGCTGGATCACCAGGTTGCTGAAGCTCGACAGTGAGTTGTTGGCGCCGAGCCCGACGATGCCGTAGTTGACGCCGATATTGACGCCGTTCACGACGTTCCACGGAAACAGGAAGCTGACCGCCATGCTCGCGTTGTTGTTGACGATCAGGTAGGCGTAGTTGTTGTTCAGCGACAGGAACAAATTGTACCTCGTGCCGGCGACGATTTGAGCCGGCGCCTGCGCGTCGATGACCCACGGCACCGCCTGCGTCGGATCGTAATGGCCGATCTCGACCTTGTTGATCGACTCGTCGATGCCGGCGAACTTGAAATTGCTCGGGCTCTGGTAGTCGAAAATGATGTAGGCGTTCGACTTGTAGCCGGCGGTCGGCTTGCCGGTCGCCACCGACGCGGTCAGTTCGAAATAGTTGGGCAATGTGTTATTCGGATCGAACACCGCGAAGGAATTGGTAAAGAGGGCGGGCGGGGTCGCGTTGAGCAGGCCGTTCTTGACCGTCCAGGTGCCGCTGACCGGCTCGACCGCTCCCAGCGTGTTGTTGGTGAAGCTGGCGGAGGCGATGACCGTGCGCGAGCCGCCCGGGATGTGGCCCTGCGCCACCGCCTGGTTCGGCGCGCCGCCCTGCATCTGCCAGAACGGATCGACCTGCGTCACGAGGCCGAGCTCGCCATAGGGCTCGCCGTTGCGCGCCGGGTCGGCGATGCTGATGTCGTTGCTGACATTGTCGGCACCGTCGGCGGCCGACAGCTGGTAGAGGTAGGCGAACAGCGCCGGGTTGACGTCGCGGCTGACCGTCGGCAGGCCGTAGGGCGCAAACGGGATGACGTATTGGTTGAACTCGCCGCGCCAGGCGATCAGCCGGTCGTTGGCGCCGCCGGCGATCAGCGTGTTGCGCCCGGCGCCGGCGAAGATGACGCTGTGCATGTAGGCGTTGTTGTCGGTGACGTCGTTCAGCCCCGGCTGCGATCCACCTGTCAGGTTGCGCTGACCGTTCAGCAGATCGTCGCCAAACCCGCCATAGATGTCGTTGGTGCTGTTGGCGCCATCGATCCAGTTGTGCCCCATATCGCCGAACAGCGCCTTGAAGCCGACCGTGTAGGTCTTGTTATCGCCGTTGAGCAGACCTTCGTTCTGGTTGAAGTTCAGGAAGAAACCGTTCAGTCCAAGCTGCGCGCCGTTCTGCCCGATCGTCGCGTAACCAGGCGTTACATGCGGCGCAAATTCGTTGTAGTCCGAGAACAGGAAGGACGTGGTGGCGCCGCCGCCGTTGAACTGCAGGATGCCGTTCGTGATCTGGCTGCCGGTCGGCACCATCACAGGCAATCCGGTGGCCGGATTGATGGCGGGCTGCCAGCCGTCGTAGCTGACCGGCGCGCTCGGGTCCTTGATCGGGTTGTTCCAGAATTTCGGCAGCGCCTGCGCGCCGGAGATCGCGTCGTCGCCGAACCCGCCGTGAATGAACGTGTTGCCGAGGCCGCCGTAGATAATGTTGTCGTCCCGCTTCGTCTGCAACGACAGGTCGACGAACGACGAGTCAATGCCGTGGTTCTGAATCTGGATGGCCCAGTCGCTGGCGCCGAGCGGGTCGGGGTTGGCCGGCGTCAGGTCGGCGACATAGGTCAAGGCGCCCGGCAGGTTGATCGTCGATTGTTCGGCCTTTCCCGGCGTGCTGATGAACTGGTCGATCTGGCTCGCTGCCAGCGGCGCGATGCCGTAAAGCGGCTCGCCCAGGCTCACCATCGAGTTCGGGCTTTTGGGGTCGCTGCTGAGGCTGTTGCGGGCGAGCCCTAGCCGGCCGTCGCCGCCGAGAATGCCGGTGCTGCCCGTGTAGTACACGGTGTTGCCATTGATCACAGACGACGGCGCCGCGGTGCCGTTGATGACGATGTTGCCGCCGTAAGAGGCGACAAGGCCATTCCCGGCCGCAATCCAGTCGCTGCCGGAACCGCCGATGATCTGGTCGTTGCCGGAACCGCCGAACAGCGTGTCGTTGTTCGGGCCGCCATAGATCTGCGTGTCGCCGGATTCGGCGTGCACCTCGGCCGTCCCGCCGATGATCTGGATATGGTTGAAATTGAACGGCTGTCCGCCATAGACGTAATCGAGCAGCTGGACGGCGCGCGGGATCACGAACTGCGTGCCGCCATAGTAGTTCGTCGTCTGCGACAGCGTGGGAGCGAACGGGTCGTAGATATAGCTGTTCACCGTGCCCAGCGCTCCGGGGTGGTAGTAATATTCGGCGCCGTAGGTCGGGCTCGTCGTGCCGCCGGTCATGTCGGCGAAGCCGGTATCGTAGTTGTAGGTCAGGAACCCGCCCAGGTCGCCGATCTGGTCGTTGCCGACCAGGTCGTAGATGTCGCCGTTATTGGCGACGATGACCGACGCGTTGCGCGCATGCGCGTTGCCGGCGTTGGTGCCGGTCGGCAGTTCGTCGTAATTGCGCGCTATCTCGGTGCCGGCGCCGGCGAAGATGATGACGTTGCCGCTGTCCGGCCGCTGTGACGCCAAGTGCAGGGTGAACAGGTCGGAGTTGCCACCGATGATGTCGTTCTGCCCGATGCCGCCGAAGATCACGGTGCTCGCGCTTGACGTGGCGCCCGGCAGGTTGCCGCCGCCCTCGATGTAGTTGTTGCCGTCGGTCGTCGCCTCGAACGACGGGTTGACGTGCAAGGCGCCGAGCGCCATCTCGTACTGGATCGCGCCGGTCGCCGCATCGACCCCGACCTGCAGCAGGACCGGCGCGTCGCGCTTGGCGTAGACTTGACTGTTGACGGCGTAGCCGGTGGCCGCGGCGCCGGTGATCGTGAAGGGGCCGCCGGCATTGCCGCTCACCGTGACGCCGCTGATGCCGGCCGCCGTAATCGCCGCATTCAGCGCTGCCGCCGTAGGAGTGGCAGCGGCGCTGATGCCGTCGATCGTCACACCGTTCAGCGTCAGGCTGTAGCTCGTCGTGAACTGGTTGAGCGTCAGCGTCAATCCGCCGCTCTGGTTCGGCGCGAGCGTCACCGGGTGCAGCGCACCGAGGATCGAGCCGGCGCCCTGGATCGCGTTGGTGCCCGGCCCGCCGAAGATCATGTTGTCGCCCGGACCGCCGGCAATGTAGTTGTTGCCGTAATCGCTCGCCCAGTTGTTGGTCGCGGTGGCATTGCCGGTGTTGACCGACTCGTCGAGCGCGGCGATGTGCAGATAGTCCCACATCGGCAGATAGCCCGACTGGGTGCGGAACACGCCGCCGGCGCTGCCCTGCAAGACATTCACTTGGTCCGTCGTTGCGGTGTCGGTGTAGATCGTCGCGGCGGTCAGCGTCTGGAAGCGCGGATCGTTGGCCGTCCCGCGCGTCAGCGTGACGTTGTTGCCGAAGATCAGATCGTCGCCCTTGCCGCCGCTGATCCAGTCGTTGCCGGCGCCGCCGATCAGGATGTCGTCGCCGCCGCCCGTCGGGGTCGGTCCGCTCGTCGCTTCGCTCGGCGCATAACCCTGGATGATGTTGTCGACCGGCGCGCTGCTGATTGTGGTTCCGTTGTACGTCGTGCGCCCCGGCCCCTTGATGTCGATGGCGCTGACCCCGGCATTGTTGGGGTCGTTGAAATCGGTGGTGATCGCGGTCGCGTGCACGTAGCCGAAACCGGTGCCATCCATCGTCACCTGGCCGTTGTCGCCGACGATCAGATCGCTGATCGTCTCGCCGTTATCGACGCCGCCGGGGCCTGCCCAGATATTGTCGTCGCCGCTGCCGCCGATGATGATGTTGCGCAGCGCGCCGCCATAGATCGTGTCGTTGCCATAATCGCTGAAGTCACTCGACTGGATTGTCAGCAGGCCGGTTGCGAGGTCGGTCAGCGCGCTGCCGGCGCCGCCGTAGAGCACCTGCCCGTTCTGCCCGATGATGATGTTGTTGCCGGTATTGCTGGCGTAACTGCCCTGGCTGCCGGTAATCGTGTTGTTGCCGGTGCCGCCGATGATCACGTCATTCCCGTTGAGGCCGCCGACGATGACATTGTTGCCGCCGTAGATCGCGGCGGGATCGGTCGAGGTGATCGTCTTGACAAGCGTTGTCGTACCCGACAGGAAATCGACTTCGCCATTGTCGCCGACGATCACGTCGTTGCCGTTGACGCTACCCTTGATGTAATCGCTGCCGGTACCGCCGATGATGATGTCGTTGCCGTGCGTCCGGCTGCCACTGATCGTGTCGACAAAGCCGCTGCTGGCAGTCGTGCCGCTGTGGGTCGGATCGGCCGAGGCGATCGTCGCCAAGTTCGCCAGCGGCTGCGCCAGGGTGCCGCCCAGATCGCTGTACGTCACCGTGCCGTCCTGGCCGATGATGACGTTGCTGCCGGTCGCCCCCGTGATCGCGTTGGCGCCGATGCCGCCGATGATGATGTCGTCGCCGACGCCGCCGGTGATAATGTCGCTGCCGCCGTTCGCCGGTGCGCTCGACGAAATCGACTGGATCGTGCCGACCGCGGCACCGCTCGTATTATACACCACCGACCCGTTGTCGCCGACGATCACGTCGTTGCCGCTGGCGCTGCCGGTGATCCAATCGTTGCCGGTGCCGCCGATGATGACGTCCCAGCCCGACGAACTGCTGCCGGTGATTGCATCGACGAACCCGGTGCCGTGGGCATTGACGGCAGTATTGGCACCGGCTGTTCCCGCATCGCCGAAATCGGCCGATGCAACCGTCGCGAGATTGGCGTAGAGCTGCGCCAGGGTCCCGCCCGCGGCATCGTACGTCACCGCGCCGTCCTGGCCGATGATGATGTTGTCGGCGCTGCCGCCGATGATGTCGTTGGCGCCGGTGCCGCCGATGATGATGTCGTTGCCCTTGCTGCCGGTGATCGTATTGTTGCCGCGATTGGCGGGATCGATCGACTCGATCGATTGGATCGTGCCGGCGGCGGTGGCGCCGGCGGCGTAATAATCGATCTCGCCGTCGTTGCCGATGATGATGTCGCTGCCGGTGCCGCCGGTGATCGTCGCGTCGCCGGTGCCGCCGATCAGGATGTCGTTGCCGGCGCCGCCCTGGATCGTGTTGCTGCCGCCGACCGTCGGGTTTGCCGACATGATCAGCGTGATCATGTCGGCGGCCGTGCCGAGCGTCGCGAACGGGTCGAGCGTGCCGGCCGCCGCCTCCCCGGCGATCTGGATCGTGCCGTAATCGCCGAACACGACGCTGTTGCCGCCGGTGACCGTGATCGTGTCGCCGCCGGCGCTCTTGCCGCTGTTGTCGATGGTCAAGAGCCGGCTCGACAAATCGATCGTGTTGGAAGCGACCGTCTGCGGATTGCCGGGCGAGGTCGGCACGACGGCTCCGACCGTGAAGCTGCCGGCGCCGAAGATGTAGCTGAGCGTGCCCGGCGCGTGGATCGTGTCGTTGCCGAGCCCGCCGGCGATCCAGCTCGTCGCCATGCCGCCGGTGATCGTGTTGCCGGCGGGACCGCCGACGATGACGACCGTATTGGTCGCACCCGACGCGTCGATCGTGTCTTGTCCGACCGTCGTGAACTTATAGCCGTTGCCGGTGATCGCCCCGGGCGCGGAGTTGTATTCGACGCTGGCCGCCGACTCGTTGCCGTACAGCACCAACGGGTCGCTGCTCGCCGTCACGGTGATCGTGTTGGCGCCGCCGCCGCCCTCGACCACGGTCAGCGTCGAGTCGCCCGGGATCACCGCATCCGTATCGGTGTTGAGCGTCGCCGCCGTCGTGTCGATCGTGAAATTGTCGCCGCCCTTGCCGAGCAGCAACTGCATCGCATCGAGGTTGACGTAGCTGATGCCGCCCTCGAACGAGATGTTCGACAGGTTGCCGCGGGTGAAGGTCAGCGTCTGATTGCTGCTTGGCAGGTCGAGGCCGCTGATGTTGTCGCCCTCGCCGGCAAAGAAATCGCCGGACGCGATCGTCGTCAGAGAGCCGGTCTGGCCGGCCGTCGCGCCGTCGTCGTAGACCTTGAGCGAGTCGATGCCCGCGGCCGCCTCGACCACGGTCGGCTCGGTGACCGGCGGGTTGTTGGTCTCGTAGGGCAGCGCGACCGACGCGACGAGCGCCGGCTGGCCCGGCTGCGTGCCGCCATCGACGATCAGCGGCCCGCCGATCTGCGCCAGCGTGTGCGGCTGGTTCGGGAAATACATCTGCGGCTGCGTTCCCGCAGTGGCGCTGCTCGGGGTGAATTTCGTGTTGTCGTTCAGCGTGACGGTGACCGGGATGTTCCAGTTGGTGCTGTCGAACGTGATGGACTTGACGATCGAGTTTTTCCAGGCATCGGTGCCCGTAGTGACCGTCTGCACCGTGCCGGCGCCGACGTTGGTAAACACCTGCCCGTCGCTGAGCAGGTTGACCGTCACCGTGTCGCCCGAGGCGGGAGCCTGGGTCAACACCATCTGATAGGTGTAGGTCTGGGTCGGCGACACGAAGGCGGCGCCCTGCGGCTGCAGCAGCAAAACGCCCGGCGTGTCGGTGGCCGCGACCGTCACGTTCACGTCGCCGGCGTCGTCCGTGGCGCTGAAGACCGGCGTCGTCGATCCCGACGTGGTGATATTGTGCTGAATGTCGTCGAGCATCGCGTCGTGCGAGCCGCTTAGGGTCGAGGATACGGTGATCTGCTGCTCGACATCCCAATTCGACGAGTTGAATTGCACGATCGGATTGCCCGAGCCGTCCGTCGCCAGAGGGTTGCCGTCCTTGTCCACGAACACGAGGTCGGGCGGCAGCTTGGCGCCGCCCGGTCCGGTCAGGGCGACGGTCACGGTCTCGTTCAACGCCGGCTGCTTGTTCAGTGTCAGCGTATAGGTATAGCTCGTCTGCTCGTTGCTGTTCGGGCCGGCGGCGATCGTCTGCGATTGCAGCCCCTGGTCGATGATCAGCCCGGTCGCGCTGCTCTCGACCGTCACCTTGATGGTCGGCAGCACCAGCGCTTCGAGCGCCGCGGCGTCATCGTTGCTGATCGCGGCCTGCTGGGGCACGAGGATTTCGGACGCGACGACGATGGTTTCGGGCCGCGTGTAGGTGTCGTTCGCCGGGACGGGGGCCGCGCGCACCCTGACCATCTGCGACGTCGATCCGCCACCGACAAATTCGAGCGTCGCATTTGCCGACCACTCGGACCAGGTCGTTCCGTCATACACCGAGACCTGCAGAGCCGCGGCTCCCTGCGCGGCGAATTCCGCCGAGGGCAGCGCCGGCGACACCACGACGTAGACGATGGCGCCAGTGGGCAGCACGCTACCGTCGGCCAGTTTCGGTGCGTTGACCGTGAACTGCGCAGTCGAGCTGGGATCGTTGACGTGCACGATCGCTTCGGAGGGCGGATCGATGATCGCGCCGCCGCCGCCGCCGCCGACCGTCAGCTTGATGCCGGGGACGAAGATGCCGTCATAGTTCAGGTCGGTGCTGGTGACCGAGTGGTCGAAGACGCTGGAGGCGCCGAGCGTGCTCGACGAGACGACGGCGTTCGTCACGTCGCCGCCGACGATGACCGTGTCGCCGCCCGGCCCGCCGTTGATCGTCGTGACGACACCGGATGGCGTGCTCAGCACGTAGAACGTGTCGTTGCCCTCGAGGCCATCGATCGTGATCGCCTGGATGTTGCTGTAGCTGACGTTGAGGCCGCCGCCGAAAATCCCGTCCTTGGTGACGACGAAGGTGTCGTTCGCCTCGGTGCCGAGCAGGATCAGCTGGTTGAAGCCGGTGCCGCCCTCGATGTCGATCGGCGCATCGACCGCGTATTCGATCGTGTCGTTGCCGCTGCCGCCCTTGACGTTGAGGTGCGTCCCGGCGGCGACCAGGAAGGCGCGCACGATGAAGGTGTCGTCGCCGCTGCCGCCGATCATCGCCAGATCGGCCTTGTTGGAATAGACCTCGAACGTGTCGGTGCCGCCGCCGCCGTACAGCACGGTCGCCTTGTCGACGCCGTCGGACAGATAGCCGACCGTGGTCAAGGTCGTCGTCAGCCCGTCGCCGAAGGTGTGCTGCCCGTCGGCGAAATTCGCGGTGTAGCCGCCGCCGGCGCCGACATCGCCCGCCGCATTGCCGATCGCCGCAGCCGCCCCGCTGATGTGCGAGGTCGCCGTCTCCGCGGTGCCCCGCAGCTGCGCCGAGATGTCCGTGCCGGTCGTCGGGCTGACTGCCGTCAGGAACGAGACCGACGATGAGCTGCCCCTGGTCGGGCTGGTGATGACGAAGCGGCCGTTGGTGCTGTCCCACGCGACGGTGGTGTCGGCGACCGCATTCTGCAGCGCGGTCTCGATGATCGCCGCGACATCGTTGAGGCTGGCGGCGGTCGAAAAGTTGAGGCCGGTGATGTTTTGTTCTGCGCCGTCGATCGCGACGTGGAACGAGCCATCGGTGATGCCGGTCCAGTTCGATAGCGCCTGCTGCGGGGCGGACAGCGTGCCGCCGACCAGCTGCCCCGCAGTGCCCGCGAAATATTGCTGGCCGACCTGGAAGAAATCGTCGCCGTGCGGGCTGGCGTTGATCGTCGTCAGCGCCGCGTTGCCGTCGAGGTAGAACGAGTCGCCGTCGGCCCCGCCCGACCCGTTACCACCGGTCGTCGCGGTGCCGGTCACCGCGCCGCCATTGACCTCGAGGCGGTTGGTGATCGTCAGGTCGTAATTGATGCGCTGGTAGGCCTGATTGCCGTCCGAGTTGACGATCGCGACAAAGCCGTCGCGCAGCAGAAAGGTCTGCCCATGCGCGGTTTGCGCGCCGTTGACGACGAGCGTGTTGAGCCCGCTGTCGAGCGCGCCGCTGTCGTGCACGTTGATGACGTAGTTGGTGTCGGCCGTCGCATCGATCTGGTAGGTGTCGGCGCCGTCCTGCCCGTCGAGGTTTACGACTTCGGATGATGGGCGCGACTTTGAGAGAATGCGGCGATGAATTGGGAACGACCGCAGAAACGGCGCGGAGGTCGTCGGGACCGCCGCCATGTTCGGCATGTCGAAAACGTGGATCAGATCGTCGCCACCGCTGGTCCGGACATCGGTGAGGATCGTGTTTGCGGTGGTGAAGCCGGTGCTGTCGAGCGCCGCCGGGTGGAACTCGATG